>JAJAYG010000185.1 GCA_026786335.1 Chitinophagales bacterium
CTCCACAACTCTTTCATTTTGCTTTTGTCGTTTACTAAAGTCGCTGTGCCATGTATCATTAAATAATTATTACTGCTTTCGTTGGTAATGGCAATAGATACTTTTTTGCTTTCTACAATTTCGTCAACTTTAGGTGAGGATGCCTTTGTAAAAAACCATATAGTGCCATCGTCATCAATTTTATTTATACCCATTGGTCTGCCTGATAAATTTTCGACATTTTGCTCTTTTGTAATGAGCATACAGACACGCACACCTTTTACCATTTCCACTAATTTTTCTACATGTTGATTTATTATTTCTTTCATTTTTTGTTGGATTTAAATTATTTATTTTAAAAATTACTTCACAAAAGTGTGTGAATTCACTGGGGGAAACGTTACACAATAAAAAGCAGAAGTTACATCATTCACACTTTCTCACTACACTATGGAATAACGGGTTTGGTGCGTTGGGCAAAATAAAATGTTCGCTAAATTGCGTTGGGTTGTGTGTTGGCTTTGCCTGTATTTTTATTTTTTGAAGGATGGCAAACACTGATTGTCCGCAAAAATGTTCATTCAAAGTTCGTCAGTTTCGGTTTAGCACTGTCCCTTAGGGTTTCAGCTAACGAAGGGGTAAATGAAGTTTTTAAAAGAAGGGATTAGAAGCACAACTGTTCGATAACCACTTAAAACTTTTCATTTTAAAATTTACATTTATTTTTTTGTTGTACGCTGCTTTGCTTTTCCCACGAAGCACAACAGTTTCAAGACAGCACGAAAGTTTATTAGAAGTTGTGTCCCATCTCTGTCAATGCATTGCAGTAATATTTACTTTCTCAATTCCTTTTAGATGCGGCAGTTGACAAATTAGATATTCGCAACCGCATCACTATGCAAAGCAAGGTTTCTAAAGTTGCAAGCAGTCCGATTATTATTCCGTCTTTGCAAATCTGTGTTGTAGAAAATAGTTTTGAGAAGTCGGGGAAAGAAATGCTTGCAAAAACATTGGAAGGAATATTTACTAATTGAGTTTGCTTGAGTGAAAAACCTGAAGCTGTATTAGTAAATAAAATGTTTGTGATGATGCCGATTACAACAACTAATAAAGGTGCAGGAATTACTTTAATCTTTTTAGCGAAAGGTTGTTGCAATGCAACAAGAACAATTAAAGAAATAACGGTGATTAGAATTGCTCCTCTTGTTATGTGATGATTGAAGTTGTCAAAGTTTCCAAGAAAATTGTCAGCAGAAAAAAGTTGTGCGAAACCGCTTGACCAAAAATCGGGTTGGTCGTAACCCATTGCTAAAGGAATTTGTTTTGAGATTAAAATTATTCCGATTGCTGCTAACATTCCTTTGATAACTAAAGAAGGAAAATAGTTTGCAATTGCTCCAAGTTTAAGAAGTCCAAGAACTAACTGAAACAGTCCGGCAACCATTACAGCCAATAAAAATATTTTGTAGTCGCCAAGTGAAATGATAGAAGCTGCAACTAAAGTTGTCAAACCCGCAGCAGGTCCGGAAACTCCTAATTGGGAACCGCTGATAAGTGAAACTACAAGTCCGCCAATGATGCCCGATAAAAGTCCAGCGTAAAGAGGCGCGCCCGAAGCCAAAGCAATTCCTAAACAAAGAGGAAGGGCAACAAGAAAAACTGATAGTCCCGCAGGTAGATCGTGTTTGAGCCAAATCAGTCGGTAATATTTAATTGTCCGTTTCATTAAATGTCAAAAAAATATTCCGTCAAAGGTAGAAAGTTTGATGGTTGCAGTGTCTCCATAAAGCCGGTGGACTATTTAAACTGTCTGGGATTCCTATTGTTCCCAATACGCCAGAACAATTCCCCGTATTGCATCCTTTCATCCACGTCCATTCAGCCGCCTTTGCAAAACAATTTGCAAACACGCAACAAAATCCAATGAGAAGTAAAATCTTTTTCATCTTATTTCATTTCAAAGATAAGAATTCTAAGTGCAGATATTTTCATCATGAATAAAAAGTATCAAAAGAATTTTTTCACTCCCAAATTATTTCAACACAGTCAATGTTTTTTTTCATCATTACCTTTGCAGTTCTTCTTTTAACAACTTACAACAAATAAAAAAAATGAACGAAGTATTTATTATCTCCATGGCGCGCACACCAATCGGTAGTTTAAGTGGCGTTCTCACTCCGCTCACAGCAGTTGAACTCGGTGCGCAGTCAATAAAAAAAGCAATGGAGCGTGCAGGAATTAACGGCGCTCAGGTTGAAGAAGTGATCATGGGCAATGTGATACAGGCAAACAATGGGCAGGCACCGGCACGTCAGGCAGCTATTGCTGCGGGTGTGAATGTGAATGCAACATGTACCACAGTTAATAAAGTTTGTGCTTCGGGAATGAAGGCAATTATTCTGGGTGCGCAATCAATTATGTTAGGCGATAAACACATTGTGGTTGCAGGAGGAATGGAAAGCATGACGAATGCGCCGCACATGTTACCCAGCGGAAGATCAGGAATTAAATATGGCAACGGAGAAATTGTTGATGCCATTGTTCGCGATGCATTGCAAGACCCATATTCAAGAGAGATGATGGGCAACAGTGGTGATCGCTGTGCGAAGAAATATAATTTCTCGAGAGAAGAACAAGATGTATTTGCATTGGAATCGTATCGGCGTGTTGCAGAAGCGTATAAGAATAATTCTTTTGCACTTGAATTATTTGAGGTGGAAATTGCAGGAAGAGCAGGAAGCACTTTTGTAAAAGATGATGAAGAATATAAAAAATTGAAACCCGAAAAAGTAGCAACACTGAAACCGGCATTCGGGAAAGAAGGAACAGTGACCGCTGTGAATGCTTCGAAAATAAATGACGGCGCTGCCGCAGTGGTTTTAATGAGCGGTGAAAAAATGAGAGAGTTAGGTTTAAAACCGATTGCAAAAATTATCGGCTATGGCGATGCTGAGCA
>JAJAYG010000186.1 GCA_026786335.1 Chitinophagales bacterium
ATTGGCAGGACTAATTTGGTTTAAATTCGGTGCGACAACAACTTTTTTAATAACTGCAGTCGCTACATTATTTGTAGTTATATACATCTTGACTATTTCTAAACCTGAAACTGAAAGTGATGAATACAATGGCGAAAAAATATATTCGCTTACAGGAAACATTCCTGCTTTAACATAATGCTCTGCTCCTTTTAATTGCAAAAGATAATCTGCGGCATTCATTGAAAGAAAAAGAAACATGAGTACCAATTCAAAGATCAAAATAATGGTGGCATCTTTTTTTGGCCATCCATCAAGATCACTACTTTTGAATCTGGGGAGCTTCATTACATATCTTCTGTAAAGAAAAACTACCGCGGCAACTATGGTTCCAGCGGCAAGAATTTCATAGACGAAAATGATGAAACTATAAATGGGTGATGGAAGTATATGCGAAAAAATTCTGTGCGTTCCAAAAATTCCATCAATAATAATTTCTAAAATTTCTGTGTTGATGATGATGAAGCCAGCGTAAATTATCACGTGAAATATTCCTGCAATGGGTTTGGTGAGCATCTTTGATTGGCCGAGTGCAACACGCAGCAAAACACTCCAGCGCTTTGAAGTATCTCCTATTATCTTTTCATCTCTTCCCAAATTAATGTTGCGGATGATCTTTCTTACATTTCTGGTAAAGAAAAAAACAGCCGCGCTAAAAACAATTACAAAGAGTATTTGTGCTATCATTAAATCTTTCTACTTTTAAAGTTGTATTCAAAAATTCATTTCAAAGAAAACAAAAACATTTTATGCGAAGCAAGATATACGTTTTGATGTTGATGCTGTTTGTTTCTCAGTTTGCTTTTTCACAGCGCGCTAAATTAAATCCTTCTCTTTACAGAGAGGTGATAAAAGAAAATGTTTCAACAAGAATTGTTTCGTTGTTGGTACAGGGAAATGTTTCTTCAATTAAACAAAAGCTAAGATCATTGGGCGGTGTTTATAAATACTCGGTAAATGATATTTCTTCAGTTACGCTTCCTTTAAATAAAATAAAAGAACTCGCAGAAGAAAAGGACATTGAACGCATAGAAGGTTTGGGCGGCAATGGTGTAATGCTTGATGAGATTACATTGATCAATGCAAACATTACTGCTGTTCATCTTGGCTATTCACCACTCACACAACCGTATGATGGTGCAGGTGTGGTAATGGGATTTTTAGATTCGGGCATTGATTTTACTCACGGCGATTTTAAAAATGCAGATGGCACCACACGAATAAAAAACATTTGGGATCAAACTGTTTCAACGGGAGGTAGCACCCCGTTGCCTTATAACTATGGGCAAGAATGGGATGCTGCAGCAATAGATGGCGGGCAATGTGTGCATGTTGAAGTATATGGCGGGCACGGTTCTAATGTTTCGGGGATTGGTGCAGGCAATGGTTTGGCGATAAATAATTTTAAAGGTGTGGCACCGGCATCAGATATTATCGCGGTATCAATTCTGTTCAATGAAAATTTTCTTACAAATGTTGCTGATGGTGCCGAATACATTTACAATAAAGCAGCAGCACTGGGAAAACCATGTGTGATCAATGCAAGTTTAGGAACTTACTTTGGTTCGCATGACGGAACCGATCTTGCTGCACAATTAATTGACAATCTTATTACACAAACAAACGGTAGAAGTTTTGTTTGTGCTGCAGGCAATGCCGGACAAAACGGAATTAATCCTCCATCGCACTTAGGTTATCAAACGCAACCCGATTCTTCTTTCACCTGGTTTTATTACAACAATGCGTTAGGTGAAGTTTTTTATGAATGGTGGGTTGATGATACTGCTGCAACCAATTTCAATTTTGCAATTGGTGCCGACATTAATAATCCGTTTACATTTTATGGGAGAACTGAATACTTAAATCTGATCAATGATTTTGATTATTCAAATGGCTATGCGAGCAAAGATTTTTCTCTTTATCACGATGCAACATTTTTAGGTGACATCAACATCATCTCGACCAAGATTGGGAACAGCTATGCAGTTGATGTAACTATTTTCCCTTCACTCACAACCTACTACTGGAGATTTATTACCAATGGTACAGGGAGATTTGATGCGTGGAGTGCAAATGGATTGATAGGAACATCTGATATGATTTGGAGCGGTCTTCCTTCCTCCTCTGAATTTCCTGATATTGATCGTTACAAATCGCCCGATTACAATCAAACCATTGTGAGTAGTTTTAATTGTTCGGATAAAGTAATTACTGTTGGCAACTATACCAATCGCGTAAAATATTTTGACTTTTATGGGAATGAACAAATTATTGCAAATGATACTACTGGTAAATTAGCTACAAGCTCAAGCTGGGGACCATCACGTGATGGAAAAATAAAACCCGAAGTTGCAGCACCCGGAAATACAACGCTTGCCACAGGACAAATTGTTGCTGTGCAAGCTCTAATAATTGCACAGCCTTATAAAGTTGCATTAGGCGGCATGCACAATCGCAATGGAGGAACATCAATGGCGGCTCCCGTGGTTGCAGGAGTTGCTGCATTGTACTTGCAAAAAAATCCGCAGGCAAGCTGGAAAGAAATTAAAGATGCAATTGAAACAACAACATATACTGATGATTTTACAGGAAATAATTTACCCGATAATAAATTTGGGTATGGAAAAGTAAATGCATTTGCAGCTCTAACTTCAGTTTTAATTTATGGCTGCACCGTTCCTTTCTCCATCAACTTCGACCCACAGGCAACAGTTGATGATGGCTCATGTGAACCAATTGTTTTTGGATGCAATGATGCGAATGCCCTCAATTTTAACCCCGATGCAAACATGAATGATGGCACCTGCACCTATGGAGTGGGAATGGAAACTTTAGTTACTGAAAATAATTTCTTCAACTGCTATCCAAATCCGGCTTCATCTTTTACCACTTTTTATTTTAATAATGAAGCGGGAAAAGAAACGATAATCATCATTAGTGATTTGCAGGGAAAAACAATTGATGAAGTATCTGTTACCAATTCACAGAATTATTTCGTTTATAAAGAACAACTTCCTGCAGGAGTGTACATTTGCCGCCTACAAAATAATTTACTCATCACAAAGTCAATTAAACTGCTGGTGTATTAATTGAAATTTATTTTTAAGTGCCACACATTAATTAGCAATTATTCAACATCAACCATTTCAATTCATTTATAATAAAAATGGAAACCAATAACCGAACTACAATTCTTAATGCTGATGATATGCGCAAAAAAATCGAACGCATCAGCTATGAAATTCTCGAAGAAAATTATGATGAAGGCGAAATCATTCTTGCCGGAATAAGAAAGAACGGTTTTGTATTTGCAAAAAGATTAGAAGAGCAAATAAAAAAGATTGGCGGGCATTCAGTGATTCTTACCGATATACAATTACAAAAACACCACCCCAATCAAAGTGAAATATTAATGGGCATTGATCCATCATCAATCAACAATAAAGTGGTGATTGTTTGTGATGATGTTGCTAACACAGGGCAAACACTTTTGTATGCGATGAAACCGTTTCTTGATTTTGCTCCAAAGAAAATTCAGGTCGCAGTACTTGTTGACAGAAGGCATAAACAATATCCGGTGATCGCAGATTTTGTTGGTCTTTCACTTTCAACCAATATGCAGGAACATATTACAGTGGAGATTGGGATGGGAATTGAAGAAGCGGTTTATTTAAGTTGAAGCAAGATTAAAATCAATACAATCCCGGACTTAAAAGAGGGCTGAAGAAAACATAAGCGCCCATTCCAATAAAGAATACCAGCACTGAAATCACGATCAGCCCTTTGTCACGTGAAGTAAAAGTAAATATGGTAAGTACCGTACAAGCAAGACCAAAAAGATAGGTGCTGTTATATGCATACCACAAAAGTTCTCCATCGAAAAGATTTAAAATTCTCAGCAATAGCATGAAATAATAAGTGCCGCCTAAAATGGCATTCCACTTTATAATTTTTTTTATGGTCTTGGGTTTCAGTGTATCAACTGAAAAAAATTCTTGCATTGATTATTTTTCTGTTGTAAAAATAGAAAGCAATAGTTATTTCATTCAGAATGCTGCTAACTTTATATTCACAGTTGCGGCAATTGTATATTATTTATAGAGGAAATATTAAGACACCTCTCATAATTTCTGACCTTGATTCGCAATATTAAATTTCATTTCAAACACCTTCCTTCTTGTAGCATCATCCCAAATTAATGGGTTGGTGTGATTACAATGAATAAAAAATATTTTCTGTTTCGTGCTTGTGTTCTCATTTTTAAACAAATCAATTGTTTCTGTTACCAATGGGTGCGGCACTTCACTCATCGATCTTCCTGGCAGTTCCGAATTGGAATAAAATGTTGCATCAATCAAAGCAACGTCAACTGATTTTACTTCATCAACTATATTTC
>JAJAYG010000187.1 GCA_026786335.1 Chitinophagales bacterium
CTTCATAACTATTGGTAATTTTAATGATGATGCACATACCCCATTTGATACTTTAGTATATAACGAACAAGGTTGGTATGGTGCTTACTACTATATCGACGATGTTTCCCTCTACGAAGTAACAGATACCCAAAGCAATCACCCATTTTTGCAGCATGAAAATGCATTTGGCAACATTGGCAACCCTATAGAGCCATTAATAATTCCAACCATGCTTATTGCAAATAGCGATGTCAATTGGCAATTCATCAACCTGCAAGAAAACACCGCAGTCAAACTTTATAATGCAATCGGGCAATTAGAATTTTCTACTGCTAATTACCAAAACAATTTACAAGTGAGTTTACTTGCTGCGGGTATTTATTTTTATGAGGTTCAATTAGAAGATGGAAAAATGTTGAAAGGGAAGTTGGTGGTGATCAGATAAAATACACCATTAAATATCAAGCACTCAACATTTTGTTTCTTTGCCGCTATGAAAAACACTTTCTTTTCTTTTACGGGATTATTGATTGCAGTATTGTTGCTTAATGAATCGCAATGCCAGCAAAATTCTGCAGCACAAAATGTTGCTGCTTTGGGTAAATCGGGTTCTATGTTGCCAATGGCTGTTGGTAATCAATGGATTTATAATGATTCAGTTTTCCTGCAAGGAAAAATAAATGAGATATTGTTTGATACACTGAGCATTTTGAAAACAGGAAATCAAAATGGTAAAACAACTTTTATTTTTTCCGATGGAAAAGAATTATCACAAAGCGGCGATACAATTTTTCAATGGGTATCGCAACGCAGTGGAATGAGATTTCCAACCACACTTTTTATTAAAGCGGAAAATGAACTCAGTTATAATTATATGTTTGGCGGTGATGTGATTATGGAGCGCACGGTTTCAAAAATGAAAAGTTGTGATTCAAAATTCAGTGAAGCCACTGCCTGCTACACCGTAAAAGATCGATGCAATGCCGAAACAATTTTCTCTGAAGGAATTGGTATTGTGCGGGAGCGAACTACTGATTGTTTTGGGGGTGAGAAAAGTTACATGATAAGAACGCTGATACAATTTATTCCTGCAAAAAATAAAAAGGAGTTACGTTGAGTGTGTGCCGATATTTTGCCTTCAACATTATTTTTCCAAATGGACTCTGTTATGCTGACGAAGGAAGCATCTGTTATTAATGTATTAGATGCTTCCTTGGGCAGCATACCGGAAACTGCGATGATTAGTAGAATTTTAGCGTAGATAAAAAGCTTAATAAGGTTCCTTCTTTCCCCAAAAAAAACTAAAAAGAAAAAGGAAGCCAATTGACTTCCTTTCCCAAAAAAATATTTTAAAACCAGATCAGCGATTCTTCACCAGCTTAATCACTTTCTGTATAGAACCGCTGTTTTCAATTCTTGCAAAGTAAATTCCGTTGGTTAATGTTGCACCAACTTTTATTTCTTCTCCATTGATTGAGTAGCGCTCTAATAATTTTCCGGTTAAATCATAAATCATCACTGCTGCATTTAGGTCAAGTGAAGCTGTGTTGATCACAAAATAATCGGATGAAGGATTTGGGTAAACAGTTACCTGCTCAATGCCATTTTGATTTTGCGACTTGCAGGTAATTGTAACCACCGAACCCGAAGAAGCTTTCGTACATCCGGTTGCAGTGATGGTGACCGTGCATTTGTAAGTGCCGTTTGATGTGGCGCTAAAAGTCGAATTGGTTGCTCCGCTTTGTACATTGCTTCCTTTCTTCCATTGAAAAGTTATACCTGTAGTAGGTGTTGGTGTGCAAGTAAGCAGCACTGCGCCGCCTGAACAAGGTGCTTGAGTAACTGTTGATGTTGGCGCAGTATTTTTAACAGTGGCAATTGAATTGGATAAAGTTGTTCCGCAACTATTACTCACATTGCAACTGAAAGTGGCAGTCGCTTTTGCGGTATAAGATTGATTTGTTTGCGCCGAAATATTTGCACTGTTCTTTAACCACTGATAAGTTAATCCTGATGTTGCAACAGAAAGTAGAACGCCGCTTGAGCCGCAAAATGAAGTGGGACCACCTGCAGTAATGGTTGCCTGCCCTGCAGTAGGTGCAGTGTTGACGGTTACTGCAATTCCTGCTGATGTCGCAGTGTTGCCGCAACTGTTTGTAACTGTTAAAGTGTAGTTGCCTGTTGCAGTAGCAGTATAAGAAGTATTTGTTTCGCCTGAAATTATTGCACCATCAAGTTTCCATTGGTAGGTTGAAAATGTTGGAACCGAACTTTTTGAAAATATAACAGAACCACCTGAACAAAATGTGGTAGCTCCTCCAGCCGAAATTGTAACTGATGCCGTTGGACAAACAACTGTAAAACTTCCAAGCATTGTAGCTGAATGAATATTGCAATGGTAATTGTAAGTACCAAGTACAGTTGGAACATAGGTAAATGAAGTATTACCTGCCGATGAATTGATATTGTGGTTCCATGTTGCAGCACCTCCCGGAATTGTTTGTGAGGTGGTAGTGTGTGTGCCGCTTACCCAAACCCATTTTACTGTATCACCAATATTAATGGTGAATGATGATGGGGTAAAAATGTTACTTGAAACGTTTACAGATTGAGTAACTGCTTTTGAATTTGTTGAATTGAAAAGAATGGCAATCAATAAAACTGAAATAAGTTTGTAATAATTTTTCATGGTTAAAGGTTTAATGTTGTTATAGAATCTAAAGGTATTATTCTTTTTATCCTCACCACATAAATTTCGACGATCAGTATATTTTCATAGCTATAAATAAAAAAAGGAAGCCTGTTAAAGCTTCCTTTTCAACTTCTCCGATTTAACAGATGAGCTATGCCGAACTCTTCTCGATATCTTCTTTTTTAACGCTCACCCAATCATCATGTTTCCATCCGCCGCAACGTTGCTTCCATTCACTTCTAAATTTTTCACGCTCTTCAGGCGACATGTGTTTTAAGCGTTCTTCCATTTTACCTTTCATATAGTGGCTGCGTTTTCCCCAATGTCCACCGCCGCCATGGCCAAAACCAAAAATGATTTTAGACAACACCAGAATTCCGAGTGCCTGAATAAATGTGATTGCAGTGACTTCGAATATTGCCGGCATCAGCCAGTTCCACAACATCATCACAACATAGGTAAAAGCAGTTATCGCAATTGCAGCTAACATCGTAAATTTAATTCCCTTAATAATCCAAAAAGTTTTCATAGCAGAAAGTTTTTTAATTGTTTAATAATTCATTGTAGAGCGATTGAAGCCGTTCTCTTAAATGAAGCACAGCATATCTTTTTCGGGAGAGCAAGGTGTTGAGTGAAACGCCTAAAGTTTTTTCCATCTCTTTAAAACTAACCCCATCCATTTCATGCAGCGTAAAAACTTCACGTTGTTCAGCAGGTAACTCTTCAAGTGCTGCATTTAGTGTATCCCAAACGAGCGATCGCATATAAACGCTCTCGGGTGAATCATTGGCATCCTGCATAATCTCTTCAAGAAAATAGTTCTGATCACCATCATCCTCATCAATAGAAGCAGGCACAAGGCTGGAAAATGATACTGATTTTTTCTTCCGGAAGAAATCTGTAATTCTGTTTCTGGCAACTGTAAATAACCAGGAAGTAACTTTTTCAATGGGCTCTACAGAACGGTAAGCATTTACAAACTGATAGAATACATCTTGCAGAATGTCTTCGGCATCTTCATCAGTTGGTACCCGCCTTTTAATAAAATCAAGCAGCCGTTTGCGTTCATCGCGAACGGTGATTCTGATTTTTTCTTCTTTCTGTAACGTCATGTTTGCATCAAGTGTCATGGCTTCAATCTTCAATTGAAAAGGAAGACGGCAATGGCGGTTTAATATTTTACAATCTTAAAAAATGCTATGCAAAGGAATTATGTGTAATGAATAATTTTTGTAAGGTACAAAGAGAGTGAAACTGAGAGCACAGGTGATTTTCTGTGGCATCAAAGTATTATTTTCGCAATCCCAAAAAAAATAAAATCAAAATGGCAGAAGGAAGAATAAAAGTACACACAGAGAATATTTTCCCCATCATCAAAAAATTTCTTTACAGCGATCACGAAATCTTTTTGCGTGAGCTGGTTTCAAATGCTGTGGATGCAACATTAAAACTGAAAACGCTTTCATCATTGGGTGAAGCAAAAGGTGAATTGGGTGAGCTTACCATCGAAGTTTTAATTGATAAGGTAAAGAAAACACTCACCATCAGCGATCGCGGAATCGGGATGACGGCGGAAGAGGTGGAGAAGTACATTACTCAAATTGCTTTTTCAGGCGCCGAAGAATTTGTAGAGAAATACAAAGACAAAGCCGATGCGCAATTGATCGGGCACTTTGGTATGGGATTTTTCTCGGGCTTTATGGTTTCATCAAAAGTTGAAATTTTCTCTAAGTCATTTAAAGAAGATGCAATGGCAGTGAGATGGGAATGTGATGGAAGCCCCGATTATCAGATGGAGGAAACTGAAAAGGAGAATCGCGGAACTGATATCGTATTACACCTTGCTGATGACTCCACAGAATATTTGGAGGAAGCAAGAATTAAAACTTTACTTAAAAAATATTGCAAGTTTCTTCCCATTGAAATTAGGTTTGAAAAGGAAATCATCAACAACACGCAACCCGCATGGACTAAAAAACCCAAAGACCTTGTTGAGAATGATTACACGCTTTTCTATCGCGAGCTTTATCCTTATGCCGATGATCCGCTTTTTCACATACACCTCAATGTTGATTTTCCTTTCAACCTCACCGGAATTTTATATTTCCCTAAACTTCAGAAAAATTTTCAGCCCGAGAAAGACAGAATTCAACTTTACAGCAACCAGGTTTTTGTTACTGATGCAGTGGAAAATATTGTCCCTGATTTTTTGATGATGATGAAGGGTGTAATCGACTCGCCCGATATTCCACTCAATGTTTCGAGAAGTTATTTGC
>JAJAYG010000188.1 GCA_026786335.1 Chitinophagales bacterium
CAAGTATATCACCTGCAGGAACTGTAACTTTCTGTCTTAGCTCAACAGCGCAACTCACAGCCAGTCCATCCGGTTTCGGAATTACTTATCAATGGTTTCGTAACAATGTATTGTTCGCCGGTCAAACAAATCAGGTGGTAAATGTTACCAATAACGGAACCTATACCGTTGAGGTTAGCAATGGAATATGTTCATCAACTTCTAATGGAACATCTGCGGTAAAACTTAAAGCAGGCTCAGCTAACATAACGGTGATTGGCAATCTTGATATCTGTACCTCCGGCTCAGTTACACTTAAGTGCAGCGCTGGTACAGTCACCTATCAATGGAATAAAGGCGGTCTTCCGATTGCCGGAGCAACCAATCAATTGTACACCGCAACCGCGACTGGTGATTATACAGTAACAATTACGAGCACAATTAATGGTTGTAGCAAAACCTCAACTATCGTTACCGTTTTCACTTCATGCAAATTAAATGAAGCAGCAATCGATGATGCAGCATTGAGTTTATATCCTAATCCTACGAGTGGTAACTTTATAATTGAAATGAATTTTTCTTCATCATTAACTTCTGATGCTGATGTTGAACTCATCAATTCATTAGGTCAAATTGTTTATACTCAACAAACTGCAATCACAGATGGCAAACTTCAAAGCGAGGTTAAACTCAATAATGATTTTGCAGCAGGGAATTATTTTGTAAGAGTGATCGCAAGCGATAAAGTTTATAACGGAATAATTATTTATCAGAAGTAAGAAAACTGATTCTTGAATTGCATAAGAGCCACAGCTATAAACTGTGGCTCTTTTGATTTAAAAAGATGTTGCTTTAGCTGAGAGAAAGAATTTTTTTTGCAGCTGCTTTACCACTTGCGAGTGCCGCTTCAACGGTTCCCATCGCAGGTCCTTCATAAAGTGCTTCACCGGCAAAATATATTGTATTTACAATCGGTTCATTCAAAATTTTTCTTGCATCAAAAGAATGAACAGTTGAATAGGCATAAGCACTTTGCGAAAACTCTTCTGCCATCCAATTACTTACAATTGAATGAATCAATTTTTTTCTTAACAAAGATCTCTCAATTTGAAAAATATTGGCCAAAGAATCAATCGCTATGTTTAATATTTCATCGTCGCTTACATCCTTATATTTCTCGGCTTTCGGGCCTGCTAACCAACCGGTAAGCAAAGGAATTTTATTTGGGTATTGTGTCCACCAGGTTGGTATTAATTCTCCCGAAAAAAGAAAATTCATTTCACTTAATTGCAGCGATTTTATTTTCAAATCAGCAGAAGATTCCCAAAATTTTTCATCAAATAGCAGCAGTATTTTTATAGCTGAGCCAACTCCTATTTTCTTAGCCGCATCAATTTTTTCATGGATTAATGGTAAAAATTCAATTGCATTTTTATGCGGTTTTTCTAATTGCAGAATCTTCACCGGCACGGTAACAATTATTTTTTCAGCATGAAAGATTTTATTGTCAGAAATTGCCTCAACAGATTTATTTTTCCAATGGATTTCTTTAACTGCACAATTTAAACTGATATCAGTTTTCCCAGCTAAATAATTAATAAGAGAAATATATCCGCCCTCGATTTTGTAATTATGGTTGCTATCATCATTCAGCCATTCATCTCGCAACGCAAACGCACTTGCTTTCGATGTATCTGCGGCATCATAACCTTCAACAAACCCTGTAATTGATTTTCTTAGCGCATAAAACTTTTCGTCGGGAAAGTATTTTTCAAGAAAAGATTGTATTGAAACATCTGATTTTAATTCCAAAAGTTTCTGCATCACAATTTCAAAATCCTGAAAACTATTTTCATTTAAAACATTCCCACGTTCAACATTATAAGATTTGCCACCCGTAGGCAAGGAATTAATCCCCGCCTCTTTTAACAACGAAAAAGTAACAGGCAAATCCCCATGAATAAATTCAGCACCCAATTCAAAAAATAAATTATTCTTCTTACTGTGCTGCGTAAAAATTCTTCCGCCAATCCGATTTCTTGCTTCAACAACAATAACTTTTTTCCTTGCCCTTTTTAAAATATGTGCTGCCATTAATCCTGCGGCACCTGCCCCTACAATAATTACATTATAATTTTTCATTTGCCGCTTATTTGAAAATTAGAATTTTCAAATCTAATAACTGGTTGACTATTAAAATTTCGTAGATAAAAGCGTTGAATTATTCTCTCCTTATACACAATCAGATTCATAATCTCATGAGCTAAAATTGATTGCTGATCAAAAATTAATTTCAAATTAAAAACCAAAACTCAAAGTATGATCCTATTAATTTTTTATTTTGATGCTACTCGAATTTGGTGTAACGGTACTGCTTATATCAATAAATAAACTTGTTCATATTTTAAAACCAGACCATAACTTTTGCTCCAATCATTTCAAAGTGTGAATAAACCAATATGGCTTCAATTGAAATTAATTTGCCATCTTGAAATGAAGAATTTACAAATTTTAGTTGAAAATAATCAGTTCGTTCATTTTATCAACTGGGAAACTAACGCAGATTTTAAATAGAAAATTAAGATTTATTTACATAGACAAATTCACTCTTCTGTTAACTAATTGTTTAGAAAAAACAAATTATCGTTAGTAAGAAATAGCAATAAATTGTTTTGAAATATGAAATTAACTTTGAGACATTGTGCCGCGAACATTTTTAATTACCAAATAAAACAACAACCAAATTAGAAACAATAAAAGCTCTGCATGTCCTGAATAAAACACTTTGTTCATAACCTATTTTAAAACTAATTACCCACTTAAATATTTTTAAAATCAAACTCACCTTTTATGAAAAACAATTACACCTTGCAAGCTAAGCACATCGGACTTACGGTCGTAATGCTTACTCTTTTAATCAGTAGTTCTTTTGCACAATTATTTACTCAGAATTTCTCTCTAGGAAATCCGGTGTCTCAATATGTGAGTGCTACTCCAACAAATCAACAGTATACTTCTGTGAGCACAAGCGGCTCTGCCTCAGTTTCTGCTGCATCCAATGCTTTGGTTTTTAGCAGACCGGGAAGTGGGCAGGGAGCGTTTTCACGAATTCAAAATTTTTCACCTCTCCCTACAAGTTTGTTGTATTCATTTACACTTTCAGCTACATCAACAGCAGCATTAAATTCTGTTGCAAGATGGAAAGTTGGACAAAATTTTACTAACTCAATTACTTCAGAAGCAAGTAGTAACACGCATTCACAATTAGGATTAGACTATGGCTCTCCAAGCGGGCAGTGGCGTTTACGAGATATAGGAACAGGAGCCACATCTGCTTTTTTTAGCGGAACACAAACTATAACCTGGGCGATCAATAATTCTGGTGCTTCAATTTCTTATTTTGGACCTAATGGTGCAGCTGAATCAGTTGGTAATGACAAGATGGATGTTTGGGTAGGAACAACAAAAGTTTTTGATGACAAATCGGTAACAACCGGTTCAGTTAATCTTGAAGATTTAAAATTTTACATCTCCGGTGGTAATGGAACTGTAACTATGGATAACTTTTTAATTGATCCAATTACTACTGCTTTAACCTGTGCTTCTGCAGTAACCGGCACAACCGATCCCGATAATTGCAATGGTTTTGTAACTGTTTTGCCTCCTATTGTAAACTCTGTTATTTGCAACCCGGTTATAAGTATTTTTAATGATTTTAATGGAACTAGTGATGCTTCTGATTATTATCCCATTGGTGTTACAACTATCAATTGGACGATCGTAGATAATTGCGGAAATACTTTTACCTGTTCAAGCACTGTTACAATTACAGATAATGATTCTCCCGTATTCATTTGTTTAGGAAATCAAACCGTTTTAACAAATCCAAATGTTTGTAGTTATCTGGCTACAGGTGGTATATTCGATCCTATCCTTACAGATAATTGTACGATTGATGAGAACACCTGGTTAATCTCGGGTGCCACAATAGGTTCCGGAACAACTTCGGTGGATGGTACTGTTTTTAATCATGGTACTACTAACGTTACCTGGACTGCGATAGATGTAAGCGGAAATAGCGCAGCCTGCTCTTTTGATGTTATTGTTAATGATGGTCAAAACCCAGTAATTACTTGCCCGGCTAGTATTAGTGTAAACAATATTCCTACTGCTTGCAATGCTACTGTTACATCTCTTGGAACTCCACTGACTTCAGATAATTGTGGAGTTGCATCAGTAAGCAATGATCATCCATTAACAACATACACTGTAGGAACAACTATTGTTACGTGGATGGTTATTGATGCGTCAGGCAATTCTTCCACTTGCCAACAAATTGTGACGGTTATTGATAATGAAAACCCAACTATCACTTGCCCTGCTGATGTTGCTGTAAATAATGGTGCCGGTAATTGCTCTGCTGTTGTTGCTCTTGGGTCACCTTTAACCAGTGATAATTGCGGTGTTGCTTCTACAACTAACAATCACGCTTCTGCTATTTATCCTGTAGGAACTACTGTTGTTATCTGGACTGTCACTGATGTTCATGGTAATTCTGCAACCTGTTCACAGAATGTAGTGGTGACTGATAATGAAAACCCAACTATCACTTGCCCTGCTAATGTTGCTGTAAATAATGGTGCCGGTAATTGCTCTGCTGTTGTTGCTCTTGGGTCACC
>JAJAYG010000189.1 GCA_026786335.1 Chitinophagales bacterium
GGAACTTTGCATTGAAAGCAATTTCTGTGTCTTCACCATTGTATTCGCATGAGAGCGTTTCATTTCCCTCATTAGAAAAATCAAGATCGCGGGTGTTAAGCTGTAATTCATTACCCGTCATTTTCAAAGTTGCCTGATGTGTTGTTTTGTTTGAAAGCACAATCAACCTGCGCAATGAACTGAGTAAATCATTGGAATTGATCACCAACTTATTTGGATTCTCAGCAGGAATTACTGCATGATAATCGGGGAAGCGTGCATCAATCAAACGGCAAATCAGTTTAACATTTCCGAAAGTGAAAAAAGCATTTGAACTGTTGTATGAAATTTTAACCTGGGTATCTTCTGAGGGGATTGCGTTGCCAAGCAATGTCAATGCTTTCTTTGGAACAATGAATGAAGCAGGTTTTGCGCTCTTTGCATCCATGCGTTTGTAGCGCACTAAGCGGTGAGCATCGGTAGCAACAAATGTGATTCCCTCAGCAGAGAGTTCAAAATTTACACCCGTCATTGCAGGGCGCATATCATCAGTACCAACAGCAAATAAAGATTTATTGATTGCATTAGAGATAACTGCCGATGGTAATTTAATTTCTTTGGTTTCTTCGGGAACAGGAATACGTGGAAAGTCATCTCCATTTTCACCTGTCAATCTATACTTTCCTTTATCACTTGTAATTTCAATTGCAAGCGTTTGCTTGTTGACCGAAAAAGTTAACGGTTGCTCGGGTAATGTTTTTAAAACATCAGTCAAGAGCTTCGCAGGGATTGCAATCTTTCCATCTTCCTTTGCTTCAACATCGAGCGAAGTACTCATTGATGTTTCAAGATCAGTAGAGAAAGCTGTGAGTTTTCCATCCTTAATATCAAACAAAAAATCTTCGAGTATAGGAAGAACTGTATTCGTACTTACAACTCCGCCTATCAATTGCAATTGCTTCAACAATGAGCCGGATGACACAATAAATTTCATTCTTAAAAATTTTAGTGGCGCAAGATAAAGATTTTGAATTGATAGCAGCTAATAGGTTTTTTTGTTTCCATCTTTTATCCACTTTCACTTGTGTGAAATATTTTATTGCACCTAACTCAGCCCGAGTTCTATTTACTCCGGTGGAGTTGGTAAGGCGTAAATATTTTAATTCCAAAATCACTTTCAAGTTTATTTTTGGCAATGAAAAGCAGGCAATAAAAAATTGAATTTTCTAACTTCAAAAATTTAATCGCATTTTGTAACCTTAAATTTCCCAATGAATCTAACCCAACTCTTTCGAAGAAAATCTGTTGACTACATTTTAAAGCAAGTGAAGCAAGGTGAAACCGATGTCGATCATGTTTCATTATCAAAGCATCTAGGCGTTCGCGATCTAACAGCATTTGGCATTGCGGCAATTATTGGTGCCGGCATTTTCAGCACCATTGGTAATGCAAGTTTTCAAGGTGGGCCGGGTGTAATTTTTCTTTTCATATTTACTGCAGTTGCCTGCGGATTTGCAGCATTTGCCTATGCAGAGTTTGCATCATTGGTTCCTGTTTCGGGAAGTGCTTATACTTATTCTTATGTTGCCTTCGGCGAATTGGTTGCTTGGTTTATTGGGTGGGCTTTGATTATGGAATATGGTGTTGGAAATGTGGTGGTAGCAGTTTCGTGGTCCGATTATTTTACAGGGTTGCTTGATAAAATTCATATTCCCTTCCTCAATATCAATGGCATTCATATTCCCGAGTGGGCAAGCATCGATTATTTTTCTGCGCATGCAGGTTACACAGATGCAGCAGCACAAATAAATTCAGGAGTTGCATTAAGTGATTTAAATACTTCTTTACAAACAAGTTATCTCGCATGGATGAATGCGCCGGTGATCGCAGGATTTCATTTCATTGCTGATCTTCCTGCAGTATTAATTGTGATGCTTATTACAGCACTTGTGTACAGAGGAATTAAGGAATCAAGAAATGCAAGCAACATTATGGTTGGAATTAAACTCGCCATCGTAATTCTTGTGATTATTGTAGGAGCATTTTATGTTGATGCAAACAATTGGAATCCTTTTTTACCCAATGGAATTACAGGTGTACTCGGAGGTGTGTCGGCTGTATTTTTTGCCTACATCGGGTTTGATGCTATTTCTACTACCGCAGAAGAATGTAAAAATCCCGAACGCGATCTGCCGAAAAGCATTATGTATTCTCTCATCACGTGCACCATACTTTATGTTGCAATTGCTTTGGTGCTTACCGGCATGGTAAAATATGATCAGCTAAAAGTTGGTGATCCGCTTTCATTCGTTTTTGAAAAAGTAAATCTCACATGGATCTCAGGCGTAATTGCAATAAGCGCGGTAGTTGCAATGGCAAGTGTGCTGTTGGTTTTTCAATTAGGGCAACCAAGAATTTGGATGAGTATGAGCCGCGACGGATTGCTGCCACAAAAGTTTGCGACCATTCACCCAAAATATAAAACACCTTCATTCTCTACTATTGTTACCATGTGGGTGGTGATTATTCCTGTGCTGGTGATTCCAACCAATATTGTTTTGGATTTAACTTCTATGGGAACCTTGTTCGCGTTTGTATTGGTATGTGCCGGTGTCTTAAGAATGCAGATTGATCCCAATGCACCTCGAGGAAAATTCAGAACACCTTATGCAAATGCAAAATATATTTTACCTCCAATGATGATCATTGCAGCAATTTTAATTTTTACCAATGGAGAAGATTGGGCAAATCAAATGTTTGATTTTTCCAACCTCCATATTATCGCAGGTAATGCTCCTATGTGGTTATTTATTCTGCTGTGTTTGGTACTCACCTATTATTCAATTGTAAAAAATCTTTCCATCATCCCTGTTCTTGGTTTAATCTTCTGCTTCTACATGATGGCACAAATACATTACACCAGTTGGATCGGCTTCGTGATCTGGTTAGTGATTGGGTTGGGAATTTATTTTACCTATGGGTTTTATAATAGCAAGCTGCACAAGAGCGTGGGTTAATAAAATTAGGAATTATGAATTACGAATTAGGGACTGGGAATTAGGAATCTTATGATTAATAAAGGATAAGTAATTCCTGAATTAATAACTATTTAGAAATGAAAACTGAAAATATTGTTCAAATCAAAAGTTATGCTTTCGCTATTAGAGTTATAAAGTTATATCGGTATTTAAGTGAAAAGAAAAAAGAATATGTGCTATCAAAACAATTGCTTAGAAGCGGAACAGGGATAGGCGCCAATATTGAAGAAGCAATTGTACGACAGAGTTAAAAAGATTTTATCGCCAAGCTTAATATCGCTTACAAGGAAGCGAGAGACACACATTATTGATTAAGATTATTAAGAGACTCAGATTTTCTTTCTGAAAAAGAATCTATTTCAATGCTGGAAGATTGTGATGAACTTTTAAAAATAATCGGGTCAATCTTAAAATCGATAAAATCAAAAACCAATTCCTAATTCTCAATTCCTAATTCCTAATTCCCAGTCCCAAATTCGTAATTCTCAATTCCTAATTCCTAATTAAAAATTAAGAACTACTTTTACAGCGATTACAGAGTTGGGTTTTGCCCTGCCGCTTAAAAGATTTAACTATCTCCCCGCAGTTTAATTTCTCCTTCTCACTTTTTTTTCATCACAAAGAACTTTGGTTCCGGTGTATTTCATCGAAGCATCAATCATTCTTTATAACAAACAATTTAACATTGCTTGCCTATAAGCAGCAATAAAAAACAAACTATGACATTTGAACAACTGAATCTTTCAGCACCCATTTTACAAGCGCTTAAAACCAAAGGCTACATTACTCCAACTCCGGTACAGGAAAAATCTATTCCCGCAATTCTTTCGGGCAGTGATGTATTAGGAAGTGCGCAAACCGGTACAGGAAAAACTGCGGCATTTGCCCTCCCGCTTTTACAATTGATGAGCGATAAACTCACCACGCATGGCGGACCAATTTCACTCGTGCTTGCACCAACCAGAGAACTTGCGATACAGATCGCAGACAACTTTAATCTCTACGGAAAACATCTTCACTTAAAACAAGTGGTGATCTATGGCGGCGTTTCACAAAATCCACAGACAGCCCAATTGCGCAATGGTGTGCAGGTGATTATTGCAACACCGGGCCGCTTGCTTGATCTTATGCAACAGGGTTTTGTAAACCTCAACAACATAAAATATTTAGTGCTCGATGAAGCAGATAAAATGTTGGACATGGGTTTCATCAACGACATTAAAAAGATTGTTGCTAAAGTTCCGCATGCACGTCAAACACTTTTCTTTTCAGCAACCTTATCACCCGAAATAAAACGCCTTGCAGGTTCCATGCTCCGCAATCCGGTGAGTGTTGAAGTAAAGCATGAAGCAGGAACTGAATTTTTGGTAGAAGAAAAATTATTCTTTGTTGAGAAGAATAATAAAACTGAATTGCTCACGCATCTTTTAAAGAATGATGCTGAAGTAACACATGCACTCGTATTTACCCGCACCAAGCATGGAGCAGATAAATTAGTGAGAGCACTTGCGAAAAACAGAATTCATTCCATGGCAATACATGGTAACAAATCACAGAACCAAAGACAGCGTGCATTGGATGATTTTAGAGCAAAGAAGATTACCATCTTAGTTGCAACCGATGTTGCTTCACGCGGTATTGATGTAAAAAATCTTTCGCACGTAATCAACTACGATTTACCCGAGCAGGCAGAATCATACACACACCGCATTGGCAGAACAGGTAGAGCTGGTGCAACCGGCATTGCGATTTCTTTTTGCAGTAATGATGAAAAAGATTTATTGCGCGATATTCAAAAGCTGATTAAGAAAACTGTTCCTGTTAGATCGCATGATGTTACATTTTCTGCAACACCGGCAGTGGATCACTCAGAAAGAGAACGCCGCCCTTTTAACAGAAGCGGAAGACCGGGCAGCAGCAATAACAGCAGCGGGAAATCAAAACACCCGAGGCAGCGTGAGAGAGTTTCGAGAGAACGGAATTTCAACCGTTAAATCATTTTTAAAGAAAAGCCCCGACATATTTATCGGGGCTTTTTTATAAGAATAGAAAAATCGGATTTAATCCAAATTATTTTTTATTCGAAATTATTCAACATGAATTTTCATTGTTGTTGTTTCATTATTCATTTTCACTGTCAAAAAATAAACCCCTGCATTAAGTTGTTCGCGATTTAAATCAATCTGATGATTGCCTTCTTCCAAAACACCATTAACCAATGTTTTCACTTTTCTACCTGTTAAATCGATAAGTTCAATGTTGATGTAAGAATTTTCTTCGAGAGAAAATGATACTGTGCTTGATGTTATCACAGGATTGGGATTAACCAATATTGAAATTTGTGGTGCTGATTCTTCACCAAGCCGCAACAATGTGGTGAATTTTACTATTTGGGAAAAAGCAGATTTCTCACTGCCGCAAACGCTCCTGACTTTCCATTTGTATTTACTATTAGCAAGCAGTCCTGTAATTATATAAGTAGTTGTGGGGGCAGTGATGGTTACGGTTGTCCACGCTGTGCCGGTAGAATCCCGCTTGTATTGAACTTTATATTTAGTAGCACTTGCAA
>JAJAYG010000190.1 GCA_026786335.1 Chitinophagales bacterium
ACCCAAAGCTTACTTATCAGGAATTTTATAAATTAATCATGCATTTCGGGTGATTTAAAATCTTGTCCTAAGCTTTGTCTTTAAATGTATAAAGTTTGCCAACAAAAATTTTTGAATATTTTTTTTGCCGAAGAAACAACGACAATTTTTTTCCCATTGCACCTGTTTTAGTAATCAAATATTTTTCGCTTTTCATTGATGGTCAAAGTAAACTCAAAATTATTTTACTGCTTCTTCTTTTCTTGCTGCATTCATTACCTCCACCTGACCGCGAATGGATTCATCGTGTATACGCATGTAAAGTTCCTTCACAAAATCACGATTCAAATTCATGTCTTCTGCCAATTGTAATACCCGCTTGAGAATTTGCTCCCATCTTGAAACCTGAAAGATCATCAGATTATTTTCTTTTTTCCATTCACCAATTTGTTTAGCGATGATCATTCTTGCTGCAAGCGTTTGCACCAACTCATCATCAAGCCCATTTATTTTTTCGCGCAACTCCTGTAAGCGGCTTTTGTGTTCATCATCAATCGGATTTCTTATTACAAGGTTCGAAACAATTTCAAACAACCGATCGGGAGTTACCTGCTGGCGCGCATCGCTTAATGCGCGCATGGGATCAATATGAGTTTCAATCATCAACCCATCATAATGCAAGTCCATTGCCTTTTGCGCAACGTGTGAGGTGAGTGTGGTATTGCCGCAGATGTGACTCGGGTCGCAGATCATCGGCATCTCGGGGCACATTAATTTTAATTCAAGCGCTAATTCCCACTCCGGTTGATTGCGGTATGCGGTAAATTCATAAGAGTGAAAACCGCGGTGTATAGTCGCCAATTTTCTTACACCTGCACGGTTGATTCTTTCCAATGCACCAATCCATAATTGCAGATCGGGGAAGGCAGGATTTTTTACAAACACCGGAACATCAACTCCCCGAAGTGCTTCAGCAATTTCCTGAACTGAAAACGGATTTACTGTGGTACGTGCACCGATCCATAAAATATCGATGCCTGCTTTCAAAGCTTTCTCAACATGCATGGGCATTGCAACTTCAGTAGTCAGCAGCGCACCGGTTTCTTCTTTTACTTTCTTCATCCAATCTAAACCTACTGCACCTATGCCTTCAAACATTCCGGGGCGTGTGCGTGGTTTCCATATTCCCGCTCTGAAAATAAAATGCTCGAAATGTTTTTTGATGCCGCGTGCAGTTTTTAAAAGCTGCTCTTCAGATTCGGCACTGCAAGGCCCTGCAAGCAATAGCGGTTTCTTATGTAATGGAAGCCATGAGCTCATGGGTTCCAAATCGAGGTCGAGTTTTTTCGTTGACATAGTTTTTAATTAGAATATTTATTTTTTTGAAAGGATAAGAAATCGTGTAAAATTATTTTCCGAATCATGAATGTTATGGTAAAGAATATTAAGCTCATACTTTTTTGCAGTGGCTTCACCTGCTATCACAGCTACGTTCTTTAAATTATTTGCTGCCACTCTTTTTGCACAGGCGGCAGTATCATCCATTGCAATTACTTTTTTATCACCATGCGTTTGCAAAAATTTACTGCACTGGTTAATTGCAACGGGATGTGAATGAATTTCAGTGATGTTTTCAATTGTAATTTCAGGCAATGCCATTAAGTGAAGTTCAACAGGCAAACTGATTTCATCATTCACCTGAAGCTTGAAATTGTTGATGAGATCATAATTTTTTGTGATTGGACCGGCAATAGAATTTTCAATTGCCATCAAACAATTTTCTGATTCTCCGTTTACCAATGCAAGGCATGATGCTTCGAAAGAATTGCAATAAATAATTTCTGCGCCGGCACCAAAATATTTTTTTGCTGCTACATCGTGAAACGATGCTTCAATACCCTGAACTGAAATTTTTATTGCACTCATGAACTTGTAATACGAATTAACAAGCCACAAAGTTATAGTAATTGCAACAGCTTTAAATAAATTGTTTCTTATGAAATCCTTAACAGTCAAGGGTTTTAGACTAACAAAGGTTAGTTATGGAAATGAAATTGATTTTCAGTTCACCAATAAAAAAGCCATCCCGATTTCTCAGAATGGCTTCAATTAATTTTTTGAATTAAATATTATTTTGTTTCCAACAATTTAAAGAACTGGTCTAGCTCGGGTTGAATTACAATGCGAATGCGGCGGTTGGCAGCCATACCTTCTTTAGTATCATTGGTTGTAACGTTGATGTACTCACCTCTACCAGATGCAATAATTCTTTTGGGATCAATACCATACTTTGTTTGAAGCACGCGGGCAATTGCAGTTGCTCTTAGAACGCTAAGATCCCAGTTGTCTTTGATGCATGAAGTTTTAATTTTTGCATTATCAGTGTGGCCTTCAACACTAAATTCCACATCGCCATGCGCTTTTAAAATGTCGGCAACTTTACTTAATACATCGCCCGCATTATCCGAAACTTCATAGCTGCCACTCTTGAAAAGCATTTTATCGCTGATGTCGATGAACACTGCGCTCTTGTCAACTTTAATGTTGATGTCTTTATCATTCACATCCTTTAATGAACTTTTAAGGTTCATTGCCAATGCCATATTCAAAGAATCTTTTTTGGCATTTGCTTTTTGCAAATCGTAGATGTAAGCATCTTTAAGCCCCAGATTCTCCAATGATTTTCTAATACTTTCGGCTTGTGCAGAAGTAACAACAGAAAGATCCTGTAGATTGTTTAACACAGCAGTATTATTCTTTTTCAAATAATCATTTTGGGTTTGAAGCTCTTCGAGTTTTTTGGCATTCTGCAACTTCTGATCTTCACATGCTCTTAGGTCATCAGCTAATTGCTGATATCGCTGATTAAGTGAATCATACTTTGCAACTTCACTCTTAAACTTTTTGGTACTCACGCATGAAAACATGGTTAGCGTTAGTGTACTTAGTAATAC
>JAJAYG010000191.1 GCA_026786335.1 Chitinophagales bacterium
CAGCTATGTAATCCTGATCACCGTCTTTATCAAAATCACCACTCACCATACTGTTCCACCAGCCGGTTGAGTTTTGCATACCTGCGCTTACTGTAACATTCGCGAATTTGCTACCATCATTTTTCATAAATGTTATTGGCATCCATTCTCCTGAAAGCATGAGATCTAATTTACCATCACTGTCAAAATCTGTCCAAAGAGCTGAGCAAACCATTCCAATGCTTTCGAGTTCAGGTGCAACAGTTGAGGTTACATCAGTAAATTTTCCGCCATCATTATTCAGAATTACACTCTTGCCGGGCATTGGATATTTCTCAGGAGTAATTCTTCCGCCAATAAATAAATCAAGATCGCCATCAGCATCATAATCACCTGCTACCGCACACGAACCGCTGGTGAGCAGATTGGGAATGTTTGCAGTTGCATCGGTAAAATTTCCTTTTCCGTTATTCAAATAAAAATGATCGGCGTAATTTTTATCGCCGCCATTAAATTCATTTCCACCACTCACTACATACAGATCTAAATCTTTATCGCCATCGGCATCAAACAACAGTGCGCTAAGGCAATCTGCTTGTGTATTTTTTTCCCATGGCTGATTATTGCTTCTTGAAAATTCTCCATTTGCATTTTGAGTGAAAAGAACACCCGATTGCCGTGCTGCTCCACCAACAAAAAAGTCATCAAGCCCATCATTATTTACATCGCCAACTGCAAGACCGGGACCGAAGTAGCTGTTCTTTTCAGGAAGCAATAATTCTTTTTTAAAATCATCGTAAGAATTTTCCTGGTGCTTAAAATCTATTTTTAGTTTTTGTGTTACATCGGAGAAAATCTGTTGCGCCGGTTTTTGAACTGAAGGAATTGCCAAAGCATTTTTCTGTTCCAAAACATATACTTTATCTGCAGGCAGATTGGTTAATATCTCCGACTTTCCATTTACCCAGGTTACCTCAACTTTGTCAACCATAATTGCATCTCCCAATCCAAAATGTACTAAATCCTGAGAAGTACTTTGATACCCCCTTACAATGTGATTGGTTTGAAACTGCAATCCGTTCTTTGTATAAATGCGAACTTCGGCACCAATTCCATTTTTGTTTTCTGATGCGCCTATGAATTTAAAATTCACAAAATGATTCTTCAACATCTGCGAAGTATTGTTGCGATATAAGAATGGACTTTCTTCTGTATTGCTCGTGATAATATCAATGTCGCCATCATTATCGAAGTCGGCGAATGCAGCGCCATGCGTAATCACGGGTTTAAAGAATCCCCATTCATCAGTCATTTTTTTGAAAGTGAGGTCGCCGTTATTTTTGAAAACTTCATTGGGGTCTTTTAATTTTTTGTTGTTGATAATTCTTGCAATCTTGTTGAACATGATGCTGTCGCCACGACGAGTTGCATCTTTTAATCCTTGTACTAATTCGCGCTCATCAATATTAAAAGTTTTGTAGTAGCCATTTGAAACGAACAGATCCTGAAAACCATCATTATCCAAGTCAACAAACAATGGTGACCACGACCATTCTGTTGCATCTACACCAGCCATGCAACCGATTTCTGAAAATGTTCCATTGCCATTATTCAACTGTAACATGTTTCGCACATACTGATAATGATAGCCGCTTGAAACCATGTTATTGAATTCGGAGCGGCGCTGTGCAAGCATGAACGAACGGCGCACATAGGATTTATCAAACTTCATGTCAACAGCTATCAGATCGGGATAGCCATCATTATTGATGTCGCCCGCATCGCTGCCCATACCGAACAAACTTGTTTTCTTAAATACTTCGCGAGTAGATTCTTTGAATGTTCCATTTTTTTGATTCACGAAATACAAATCATACATGGCAAAATCATTAGGCACATATAGGTCGGGCCAGGAGTCGCCATTGAAATCGGCGACTGTGCAACTCAAGCTGTAACCGTGAGTATTAATGCCTGCTGCCTTTGAAACATCAATAAACTTTCCGCCATCATTTCTTAACAGCATATTGCTCTGATTGTTATTCTGCTCAATCTTTTCTAAATTGTTGAAGCGCATTTTCTCAACCCAATCAGTAGGATGATTGGCAAGAAATAAATCGAGATCACCATCTTTATCATAGTCGAAGAAATTTGCCATAATGGTAAAGCTGGAGCTAGCATCAATGCCGTAATCCTTTGCTTTTTCGGTAAATGTTCCGTTGCCATTATTTACATAAAGAAGATTTGCAAGCGAATCTTTCCAGCGTGAGCGGCAAACATAAATATCATCGAAGCCGTCGTTGTTAATGTCGACGATTGAAACACCGGTACTCCATCCTTTTCCTTTTGTAAGAATGCCTGATTGCTCAGTTACATCTTTGAACTTAAGATTTCCTTCATTGATAAAAAGTTTATCGTGAACTGCATTGCCTGTAAAATATAAATCTGGTAATGAATCACCATTCGCATTTAATACAGCAACTCCGGCACCGTTGTAGAAATAATTGTAGATATTATTATCATTTCTCATTCTAAAACCAACAGTATTTGAGAAAGCGAGACCTGTGGTTTTATCTGTAAGAATGTCAAACAATTTTCCGCTTTCGATGTCAGTATGATCAAACTTGGTGCTATCGTAAGTTGGAAAATCAACTACACTTAAATTAGAGTTTTTATAGCTATTGTTGCAAGAAGTATAACCCGATAGCAGAGCTACCATTAGAAAAACTCCTGCAAAAAACCGCCTTTCTGAATTCTTTTTCATACTACTTCTGATTTTTTTTTGCCGCTTAATTATTTATAAGCAACAATAGGATTTTCAAAAACATTTCTTTGTTCGCCTTTTTGGTTGGTTACGGTAATTTTATCAATCAGCGCAGGAACAAATGAAATTGAATTTGAACCTTGTGATAAATATCCCGAACCAATATTTACTTCATACCGCGCCTTCTTTCCATCCTTATAAAAAATTTCGGCGAACCGATCGTGCTGCGTAAGCAGCACACGATTTTGAGTGTAATGCCTGAACTCATAAGCGAACATTGCATCATTGTTATTGGTACCAAGGATTACCGGAAGCTCATCTTTTCCCATGTAAATCATTGCAAGAGCTTTTGCATCTTTATTACTGAAGAAACCGCTCTCCTTAACTTTCATTGATTTAAAATTTCCTTTTCCGTCTCCAATAAGTGTTATTCCAATACATCCATCTTGTCTTTCAGTTTCCGACTCGGGTGAAAAGAAATTTCCGTGAGCGATTAAATCAAGATTACCATCGTTGTTTACATCAAAAGGGATTATACCATAGATGCACGAAAACTGTGCTTCAGCCGGTAATTGTTTTACTGTAAATGTTCCGTTCCCATTGTTTTCAATATATGATGAGGCAAGAGTGTTTGCCTGAAAATGATCGGCCTTTGCCAGTGCATCTTTTCCAAAAACATCTTCTGTTGTTGCAAGAGAGAATTGCTTGTAAAGGGGAAACTTTTCGCCAATCATTGGAATCTGTTCTGCCATTGTTAATCTGGTTTTTAATGGATATGATTTTCCAAAATTGTAAACTG
>JAJAYG010000192.1 GCA_026786335.1 Chitinophagales bacterium
AAAAAAACCATAAAAAATTTTGTGAGATCCCGATTTTTTTCGGGAAAAACAAAAACTTTTCTTCTTACATGTTCCGCTTTAAAAATGAACTCGAAGGATTTGCAATCTCCAATTTAAACGTAAATGTATTTACCACTGATGGGGGATCAAGTTGGTTACGTGCTGATGAAACTGACACATTCGGTCTTCCCGAGTTTAATGGTTATTACAAAACGGTTGACGGATACAACGATATGTATCTCATAGGCGAGGATGGGTACGTGGTAAAATGGAAATGACATATCTGATTAGATTTGTCAAATGAAAATTTCGATCTTTTCCATTTGCACTCCCTTCTGCCTTCTTCTTTCAATTACCTCACATGCGCAGCAATTTTATACCGATCCTTTTGCGCACACATTTTCTATTGTTGCGCGCGATCCTCAAACAGGTGAAATGGGTGTGGCTGTTCAGTCACATTGGTTTTCTGTTGGCTCAGTAGTGAGTTGGGCTGAAGCAGGCGTAGGTGCAATTGCAACACAATCATTTGTGAATCCTGCACTCGGGCAAGAAGGATTAAAACTATTGCGCGAAGGATTTCCCGCTCAAAAAGTTTTGGACTCCTTGATTGGTAAAGATGAAGGAAGAGACGTTCGTCAGTTTGCAGTAGTAGATTCCAAAGGAAGAACGGCTGCATGGACAGGATCGAAATGCATTGCCGAAGCGGGTCACATTACAGAAGAGAATTTTTCAGTACAGGCAAACCTGATGTTGAACAACAAAGTGTGGCCTGCCATGGCAAAAGCATTTAAAGAAATGCAGGGGCGGCTTGCTGAAAAATTAATTGCAGCACTCGAAGCAGGCCAAGCTGCCGGCGGCGACATAAGAGGAAAACAAAGCGCAGCAATTTTAGTGGTGAAGGGCACAGCCACCGGAAATCTTTGGGAAGACCGCGAGATTGATTTGCGTGTTGAAGACAATCCTGAACCCATCAAAGAATTGAAAAGATTGCTTCAGGTTTACAGAGCGTATGAACACATGAATGCAGGTGATCTGGCAACAGAAAAAAAAGACATGCCCACAGCCATGCGCGAATATTCCAAAGCTGAAATGCTTTTTCCTGAAAATACAGAAATGAAATTCTGGCATGCAGTCACCATGGTGAACAATGGAATGATCAGGGAATCATTACCGCTCTTTAAAACTGTTTTTGAAGCCGATGCTAATTGGGTGATCTTAATTCCGCGATTGAGAAAAGCGGAGCAATTGACTTGCAGCGATGATGTGGAGCTGATGATTTTGAGTCAGCACAAAAAATAGTTTTGTGATTGGTCTTTTTTTATTTTCTGAAATGAGATCGATTGTAAAGCCACTCACACGAACTATTACCCTTTTTTCCGAAACTACTCTGTCATGCTGACGAAGGAAGCATCTGTTTTTTTTATTAGATGCTTCCTTTGTCAGCATACAGAAACTGCGATGATTGATTGGCTATTGAACAACCGCACTTTATTCCAAAACAAAAATCATTTAATCAAAATGAACACACCCGAAAAAATTTTAGCAACACTGAAGAAAAATGCTTCTTCAAAAATAAAATCTACTCAAGCGTATTTTGGTATCAGCAATGTAAACAGCTATGGCCTCACCACTCCGCAGATGCGCACATTTGCAAAACAAATTGGAACCAATCATGAACTTGCATTGCAACTTTGGAAAACAGAAGTGCATGAAGCACGGCACATTGCATCCATGATTGCAGATCCGAAATTGGTAACAGAAAAAATGATGGAGCAATGGCTCAAAGATTTTAACTCATGGGATATTGTAGATGGTTGCTGCTCTTCACTGTTTCGCAAAACTCCTTTTGCATATTCAAAAGCAATGGAGTGGACTTCACGAAAAAAAGAATTTGAAAAGCGCGCGGGTTTTGCGATGATGGCGCAATTAGCAGTGCATGATAAAAAAGCTGAAGACAAAATGATAGAGCAATTTTTTTCACCCATCATTTCAGAATCCGGTGATGAAAGAAATTTTGTGAAGAAAGCAATCAACTGGGCACTGCGACAAATCGGGAAAAGAAATGAAAGATTGTGTGTGAAAGCAATTGATGCTGCAAAAAAAATTCATGCAAAAGACGATGCAATTTCAAAATGGATTGCAGCAGATGCCCTGCGTGAACTGGAGAAATATTTAAAGGAAGGGAAGATCAGAAAAGTAGTAATGAAATAGCTATTTCATTCGACAGAACTGATCGTGATTTTTTAAAATAAAATAATTGCAGTGAACTATTAATGCAACACCACCAATTTGGTTGAACTAATTGTTTTGCCATTTTGCAAAGTGCTGACTATGTAAATTCCGTTCGGCAAATCACTCACAGCAATCATTAGTTGTTGATTGCTTGGCATAAAATAGCTTTGTTCAAGTCTTCCATAAATAGAATTGACATTGCTCAAAGCATTTTCTAAAGGTGAAGATGAATTCAAAGTAAGTATAGCTATTTCACCCAACCCTGTTTCCTGTACATTTCAATTCCCTTCTTAAACATTGCCTTAATTTCTTTTTCTACTGCTTGCTCTTCTTTCTTAAAATGAAAACAGGTTTTTCCATCAAGACATTTCAGTAAAGTTGGAATCAGTTTTTCAAAATCTTTCTCGTGATAATAAATGGGAAAGAAATAAAAACTCACATTGTCTTTGCGAATAAGTGCTGAAGCGAAATACATTCCAGGCACCATCACTTTTTTGGAGCCATAAGGAGTTGGAATATTTCCGATCACTTCAATTCCTTCTTTCGAATTTTTTGTAATCACTAATGGAGGGCAGCTTTCTTCCATTACTTTTTTTAAGAGTGAAAAGATGTTGTTTTTAGTTTCAGCGGTGATGGGCATAATGATGTGTTTAAGTTCGGGTGATAAAGTTAAAATAAACTTGAAATAAAAATGTAGAACAAATCTGTATAGATTTGTTCTACATACAGAACATCATTTAAATACAACTTAATTATTTTCGAGCAGCCACTTCCACATCGGCATGTATTGCACCGTGAGCTTTTCGCCAAACCAAACTTTTTTCTCCACTGCATCCTTATTGTCATTCACCACCAGAAGATTTTTGCACTTCAGTTCAGCTTGCCCGCGGGAGAGTGCGCGCACTTCGCGCTCCAGTGTTTTCTCATCTCTCAAATCGCTGCACACCTGCACGAGTTGTTTGGTTTTAAAATCATCCTTCAAAACAAAATCAATTTCAAGATCATTCTGCTGCGACTTCCAGTAAAACAACTCCTCGTATTTTCTCGCGAATGTTTCAGCAGCTAAGTTTTCAAACAACCTTCCTGTAT
>JAJAYG010000193.1 GCA_026786335.1 Chitinophagales bacterium
GTCTTTCACAAATTGAAGAGAAGGGTTTGTTGAAGAATAATTTTTTGGATGGAAAAACTGCATTCGAGTTGTATGACACTTTTGGTTTTCCAATTGATCTCACCCGCCTGATTGCGTTGGAAAAAAATTGGATGGTTGATGAAAAAGGATTCAATGAAGAATTAGTAAAACAAAAAGATCGTTCACGCAAAGCATCTGAAGTGGTAAGCAGCGATTGGGTTGAAATAAAGAAAGCAAATAAGATTGAATTTACCGGCTACGATTCATTGGTAGAAAAATCATCAGTTGTTAAATACAGAAAACAAATAGCTAAGGACAAAGAAATTTTTCAACTCGTGCTTGATCGCACTCCATTTTATGCAGAGAGCGGCGGACAGGTTGGTGATAAGGGAAAATTATTTTTTGGTAATGAAGAAGTAGAAGTGCTCGACACAAAGAAAGAGAATGAACTCATCATTCATTTCGTAAATAAATTTCCTTCAGCAATTGAAAGCGAAGTAAATGCAAAAGTGAATGTTGGATTGCGCAGCGAAATAATGAACAATCACACCGCAACACATTTACTTCATGCAGCGCTGAGAAAAGTTTTAGGCACTCATGTGCAGCAAAAAGGATCGCTTGTTTCTCCCGATCATTTACGTTTTGATTTCTCACACTTCTCAAAAGTTACCAAAGAAGAAATGGAGAGAATTGAAATGATGGTGAATAAAAAGATAAGAGAAAATATTTTGCGGCAGACAGATGTAATGTCAATTGAAGAGGCAATGAAAACCGGCGCAATGGCTTTGTTTGGCGAAAAGTATGGTGACAAGGTTCGGGTTGTAACGTTTGATAAAAATTTCTCACGTGAGTTATGCGGCGGAACTCATGTGCCTGCAACCGGTGTGATCGGTTACTTCAAAATTATTTCTGAAACGGCCGTGGCAGCAGGCGTAAGAAGAATTGAAGCTATCACTGGGGCAACAGCAGAAAAATTAATTCGCGAAACATTTAATCAGGTGGAGCAACTTCATTTATTATTAGGAAGAGATTTGGAGAAAGGAATTCAAAACCTGCACGAAGAAAATTCAAAACTTAAAAAACAAAGTGATGAATTTGTTTCTCTTCAAGTAAAAATTCTTAAAGGTGAATTGAAATTGAAAATTGAAGAAATCAATGGAGTAAATTTTATTGCCGCCGATTGTAATTTAAATTCTGCCGATGCGCTCAAAAAACTGGCTTATGAATTAAGAGATGAAGTTGAAAATTTAATTTTTGCGGGCGGCGCAACAATAGAAGGCAAGGCGCAACTCTGTTTGATCATTGCCGATAATTTGGTAAAGGAAAAAAACTTGGATGCAGGAAAAATTATTAAAACAATAGGTAGAGAAATTAATGGCGGCGGCGGCGGTCAAAAGTTTTTTGCAACAGCAGGAGGAACTAATCCTATAGGAATTCAAAAAGCATTGGATGTTGCACGTGGAATTATTGAGGGTAATATTTGATCACTCCGTTCGAAGATTTTATATAACCATCAAAATCAAATTTTCTTACCATTCCATTCGCTTATGGTAATCGAAGCAGCGAAAGTTTTATTTTTATTAAAAACTTTTCTTGATGAAAAAAATATTTATTCTAATTTTTATTCTTCAGTGCCCATTACTTAGTTCTTCACAAAATTTTGCTCCTATCGGTGCAACATGGTGGTATTCCTATGAAACTTTTGGGGCTTCTGGGTTTATTAGAATAGAATCTATTAAAGATACCCTTGTTGAGAATCATAATTGTAGACTACTCAAAAAGGATCGTTTGATCTACAACTTTGTTAACTATTTATTCGACTCAACATTCTTGGGTAATGAGCTTGTTTATGAGGAAAATAAAGTGATTTATATTCAGAGGTATGATTCGTTTTACACTCTGTATGATTTCAATGCTGTGAATAATGATTCATGGACAGTGGTTGGTAATCCAAACCTGACAACATTGTGCGATAGCTTTTCAAACATAGAAGTAGAAACATCTAGCATTACAGATATAAATGGATTTGAATTGAAAACATTATCTTTCAATATTGATAATTCAGGAGAATGGAAGTATACCTCACAGGCAATTGAAAGAATCGGTAGCTTGGCTTATTTATTTCCAGAGCCATATTGCATTAACGATATACACGAGGGAGGCCCTTTGCGATGTTATTCTGATATTGAAATAGGAATATATTCAACAGATATTGCACCTAGCTGCGATTTTATTGTTGGAAATATTGATATTGTGGAATCACCAATTGTTAAAATATTTTACAATCAATACAATAACTCATTCTTCATTTTTATTGGTACCCTAAATATTAATAAAAATTCTTCTTTGATTTTTAACCTAAATCAAATAAGTGGAGTTTCATTGGAAAAGTATGCGCTTTACCCCGGATGGAATCAAATTAAAGTAAGAAGAAATTTCTTAGGATTATGCTTGGGTACAATACAAAATAATAACAAAATTCTTTTCTCGAATAGCTTCTTTATTACAGGCCTAAACCAACAAAAATGAAAACAAAAATAAAATTACTCAGCACATTTACATTGATGGCTATTAATTATCTTTTTGCTCAAGATCCATCTTGTAATGGAATAATTCAAACTAGTAGTTTAACTTCTTGTCCAAACCAATCAGTTTCTTACTTAAACAAATATAGTTTGCAAAGTTTCTACGTACCTAACGAGAATACTCCTGTAAAGGTTATCAATGTAAATCTTCATATTATGCAACGTGAAGTGCCGGCACCTCGAGGAAATTTTGATGAAACCAATACAGGTCAAGTTCAGTTTTTAACTGACTTATTTAATGGTACTGGTGGAATAAATTATTTATTCTCTCATCTGCCAGCTCCATCTGATCCAGTTACCTGCGTTTGCGTTAACGCATGTCACATCATTGATTCTCGAATTCAGTTTAGTTTGAATGGAATATATTATCATCAAGATAACAGTAATTATATACTTGATCCATGTGATGCAGGATATACAAATATAACCTATGGTATCAATACGCAATCAGAAATAAATATTTATTTCTATGGAGAACAAGATGCCACATTGAACGGATGTGCTACAACACCTTCCACGAATTTAGCTTATATCCAATGGATAGGTATTGATGACGCAATTTATACCTATCCTCAGGGGTTTGGAGCATTGGTTACAGAGCTATCACATGAATTAGGTCATAATTTAGGATTACTTCACACCTATGCTCCTACATGTTGCCCCGAATCTTGCACAACTACTTCTACTGATTTTTTATCTGATGTCTTTGGTTCCGGAAGCGTTGACTGTCCTGAAGTTTGCAGTCAAGATTATGGATGGTCTTGTGATATCTATTCATCTTCAAATTCTTGTTCAAACAATCTAATGGGTGGAACAAATACATCTGGATATTTATCTCCGCTACAGCTTGGAAGAATTCATAGAGAAACTCAATTGAAATCTTTACGCAAATATATGTCATGCGAGCTAGGTAGTATTGATTGGAAAATAACTACAGACGAAGTCTGGGATTTTGATATAAAAATGTATGACAATATCATCGTTAATCCAGGTGCAAGCTTAACTGCTTCATGCAATATAACTCTTCCTTGTAACGGGAAAATCGATATTAAACCTGGCGGACGCTTAATTCTTTCAGATAATTCATCGATAACGATGGCTACAGGTAGTTTTATTCATGTTGAAGAAGGTGCAACTCTCGAAATCAACAACACAGTATCAGGCAAAGGAATCATCTTTGATCAAAGCGGAACAAACTATGTAAAAGTAGAAGGCACACTTCAATTTGGTGCTAATGCCGACTTTACAATTCAAGGTATTGGCTATTATCATTTTTAGGATCACCGACTTTAATTCTTGGGTCAGGCAGCGATGTAAATCTCATTGGAGCAAACAACAACACAAAAATGTTAGACATCGAAACACAACTCACAATTGATGGCCACAACGTAACTCTAAAAACAGGAAAAATAGAAGTACACAATGATGATTGGCTTTCAATAAAAAATGCATCGGTAGATATTGATGATATAAAAATTGACGGCGTAGATGCATTGCCATCGAACAACAAAGGATTATACATTGAAAGTCCTGTTACACTTTGCAGCATACACAACTCAACCTTTACCGATCTTGCTTTGGGTATTGAATTAAATTACGTAGGTCAAAATCCCGGAGCCGATATATTCACCAATACTTTTACCAATTGCAAAGTGCCCGTGAAATCACATTCTTCCAACAACATTGGCATCACACTCTGCACCATGAGCGAAAGTATTACCACCGGCTCCATTGGTATTTTAATACAAGGTGGTTACGGAATCACAGTAAGCAACACACTCGTTCAGCAATTTGAAACAGGTGCACAACTTAGTTTATGCAAAGGATTTTATTTAACCAGTGCATCAAAAATTTATGATACTCACACAGGCATCAGCGGTGCAAACTCCGAAATATTTATTCGCAACGGAGCAAAGGTCGAGCTCACTTTAACTGCAGGAGTAAATTTAACCGGCACTTACACTACTTCACCTTATCCGCATTACACCAGCATGCTCACCATGGGTGATCAGGGTTGCGGAAATATTGTGGACTGCTATGGCGATTGTATAACAGGCAGCAACTTCATTCTCAATATTGATCCCATTATTCACGATGGAAATGATGGTGATAACAATCCTTCATACAATCCAAATTGGATAAGCAGAGCAACCGGTCAAGCAGGAAAATATTTTAACATCTGTTACAATCAAATTGGCAATCCTTCACATGCACCAACATTAATATATGCGCGCAAAAATTTTTGGGTGCCGTACTCAACCACCAATGTTGCGCCCACAAGCAGCAACGTATTTATTGGCAGCACAACAGGCAGTTCATGTTTCAACAGCAATGTTGCGCGCACCTATACGCCAATGACACAATGTGCAACACCCTCGACTTATGATTGCATGTATTGCGTAGGAACTTTAAAAGGGGAAGAAGAAGAGGATGATAATGGAAATGAAGTATCGGCAGCAAGTATTGTAATGGCTTCTTATGAAAGTGCGAATGAAGAATTTTTAGTGGAAGATGCGCCCGATACAAGAGCACAGTTTGATGATGTATCAGCACTTGAACTCAATTACGATTCACTTACCAACCAATGGAGCGTTACCACACTTGCAGGTGTAACATTACCAACCGATGATTCAACCGTACTGCGCATTATGGCAGCAAAAGTTTTGTACGATGATGGCGACAGCACAGAGGAAAAATTAACAGCAGGATTACAA
>JAJAYG010000194.1 GCA_026786335.1 Chitinophagales bacterium
ACTCCAGAATTTTTTCTTTCAGGGTTTGCTCATTGAAAGCAGGGAGCCAATTGATTAGGATGGTGAATTGCCAATTGCATTTTGCTAATTCTCTTGCGCCCCAAGCCGATAATTTTAAAACCGCAGGACCACTGAATCCCCAATGTGTAACCAGCAGCGCACCTGATTCATTCAATTTGGTTCCTGTAATTTTTACTATAGCATTTTCAACTGAAACTCCCATGAGTGCATTAATTGAATTGCCCGGCACATTGAAAGTAAACAGTGATGGCGTGGGTGATGCTATTGTGTGCCCCAGATTTTTCAACCACTCAAACTGATTTGGTTTTGGATAGCCGCCACTTGCAATGCAAATAAAATCTGCATCAAGTTTTGTGTGATCGGTAAACTGCAATTGCCATTTGTTGTTTTGTTTTTCAAGTGCCACTACTTCTTTGTTGAATAAAATATCAACGCCATATTTTTCTGCTTCATTCAACAGGCAATCAATAATTGTTTGTGAACTATTGGTGGATGGAAACATTCTTCCGTCATCTTCAGTGTTAAGCGTAATTCCTCTTTCATTAAACCAGGTAATGGTATCGGTTGTAAAAAACTGATGGAAACATTTTTTTAAAAAACTGCCACCACGCGGATATTTATTAACCATCTCTGCAATGCTGTAGCAAGCATGTGTAACATTGCACCTGCCGCCGCCACTCACTTTTACTTTGCTCAGCAGTTTTCCTGTTTTCTCAATTATAGTAATATCTAAAGCAGTATTTAATCTTGCAGCATTTACTGCACAAAAGAAACCTGCAGCACCACCGCCAATAATCACTAATGATTTTTTTGCGGTCACTGAAATTTAATTTTTAGTTGATTGCATTTGAAATAATTATTGCTGCAAGATAATTTTCATTAAATCTTATTTTGCAGAAATTATTCTAAACCATCTTTAACAGAAGTTTTAAAGTGAAGAAGCTGAAGAAAAAATTGTTGTGGTTAGTAAAAAAACCCAAATTCATTTTGGTAGTTTATATTTTGCTCGCCATCATTATTTCATTTCAGGAATTTCTGCTCTCAAAACCCGGCGATCGTTTTACCCACTACAATAACTTCATCATCTTCCGCCAATCATTTTTACACCTCATTCAAAATAAAGATTTGTACATCGCACACCCGGATGTACAATATGATTTGTTTAAATACAGTCCGGCATTCGCAGTTTTTATGGGAGCATTTGCTTACCTGCCGATGCTTGCAGGTTTAATTTTATGGAATGCGCTCAATGCCGCAGTTCTTTGGTTCGCAATCAAATCACTGCCTGTTAAAAATAAAATTGTTACGGTTTCCATTGCGTGGTTTGTGGTTATTGAGTTGATTACCTCCATGCAGAATTCACAAAGCAATGTATTGATGGCGGGCTTGCTCATTCTTGCATTTTGTTTTTTGGAAAGAAGAAATATTGCACTGGCAACGCTTATGATTTGTCTAACTGTTTTTATAAAAATTTTCGGCTTGGTGGCGTTCAGTTTGTTTTTGCTTTACCCCGAGAAGAAGAAATTTATTCTGTGGTCGGCATTGTGGATTGTGCTGTTAATCTTGTTGCCGCTCATGGTTGTTTCGCCGGCGCAACTTATTTTCCTCTACAAGAGTTGGTATGCAATGCTCTCGATGGATTACAGCGGCTCATGGGGAATTTCGGTAATGGGCTGGCTTCACACTTGGTTTCATTTTGATCCGCCAAAGAATGTGATTACACTTTTGGGTATTGCGATTTTTTGTTTACCACTTTTATTTTATAAAAGATTTGGTGAAGAAATATTTCGCAATCTTTTTCTCAGCAGTATTTTAATTTGGGTGATCATCTTTAACCACAAAGCAGAATCTGCCACTTTTATTATCGCTGTTTGCGGCATTGCCATTTGGTATTTTATGCAGCAGCGAACAACACTCAATTTTATTTTGCTGCTGCTTGCTTTCATCTTTACCATGCTTTCTCCTACTGATCTTTTTCCGCCTGTGGTGCGAAATAGTTTTATGGTTCCATATACAATGAAAGTATTTCCATGCATTTTAATTTGGTTAAAAATTATTTGGGAAATGATGGTGGCTTCTTATAAACCGAGGGTGATGCCTGGTTAAATGTATCCAAAGGATAACTTGGAGAAATTGATGTTTGAGCATTCCAATCGATTCCACTAATTTCACTCCCAAGAGCATTTTATATTTTATCAATGAAGAAAATTTTTACTTCGCTTTATTCAACTGCACTAATTGCACTGTGCGTTGCAATGTTATTTTCTTCCTGCAAAAAGAAAATTGAATCTTCTCCAAGCTGGAATACATCAGTACTTGCACCGCTGCTTAAATCAACTTTATCACTTGATGATTTATTAGCAGATTCACTTTTGCAAACCCATGGTGATAATTCTGTGTCGCTGGTTTTCAGCAGTAATTTATTTCATCAGTCACTTACCGATCAGGCATTTGAAATACCCGATACTGCGATTAAGGTTGGATTCTCATTGGAGAATTTGAATCTCGCCAATCAATCAATCATCTACAATCTTTCATTAGGCACTATTGCAACACAGCTTGGCGGCTTGGGAGAGATTTTGATTTTAGCAAACGGTACCTACTTTCCCATTCCGCCTTTAAGCGGCATTACCTCACCCGATAATGATTTGGATGCTACGCAATTTTTTGAAACAGCAGACATTGAATCAGGCAGCATTGATATTTCTATTGAGAATGGTTTGCCGATTGAGATGAGCCAGATGATTTTTCAAATAAGAAATAAAATTGATCAGCAGGTGCTCACGCTCGATACGTTTTTAAATCTTTCGCCCAATGAGATTCAAACAAAAGTGATTGACCTTGCAGGTAAGCACGTTGAAGGAACATTGGTTGCAACCATTGTTGATCTCTCAACTCCGGGTGGTACTGTTTTAATTGATACCAGCGATGCGCTTATTATTACAATGATTGCGCACGACATAAAAGTGAGTTCCGCCACTGCAGTTTTTCCTTCTCAAAATTTAATTGATGAAGACAAACTCACCACTTACAAATTAAGCGGTGGGGCACAATTGGATTTGGTGAGAATGAAATCTGGAACACTTTCAATAAAAGTAGAAAGCACCATACCTCAGAAATCTCATTTTGAATATGCGCTGCCATCAGCCACTGATTTAAATGGAAATTCAATTTTAGTGAATCAGGATTTGCCGCCGGCACCGC
>JAJAYG010000195.1 GCA_026786335.1 Chitinophagales bacterium
GTCCGTTGATTACGCCGTGGTATTTGGATTTTTATCGCCCCGAAATTTATGGAGCAAGAGGTTACAGCGATGCGCCCTCGCAAGCATTGAGCAACATGGCGATGCCAATGGAACAATCAGAGAACTCTAAAAGTGATTCCAATAACAAAATTGCTTCCTCAACAGCAGCAAATTATACAACAGTACTTCAAACCCAACTCACTGCAGAATTTGATATTTCAATTCCATACACAATACCTTCAGATGGTAAAGCGCATTTGATTTCAATTCAGGATTATGAATTGCCTGCAACTTATCATTACTATGCAGTTCCTAAATTGGATAATGATGCATTTCTCACTGCTGATGTTAATGCATGGGAAGATTTGAATTTGCTGCCGGGCAATGCAAATATTTTCTTTCAGGGAAGTTATGTAGGTCAATCTTATCTTGATCCTTCGGGTACAAAAGATACCATGCCTATTTCTTTGGGAAGAGATAAGAGTATCATAATCAAGAGAGAAAAAGTAAAAGATTATTCAAAGCCGAAAACGATCGGTGATAATGTAAAACAATCTTTTGCATACACGATTACGATTAAGAACACCAAGAAAGAACCGATTGACATTAAGATCATTGATCAGTATCCAATAAGTCAGCAGGGTAAAATTGAAGTTGCGCTTGATGATGCAGGTGGAGCAACAATAAATGCTGTTGATGGAAAATTGTCGTGGTCACTTAATCTTGCAGCAAATGAAGAACGCAAAATTCAATTTTCATTCACAGTAAAATATCCGAAAGATCAGATTGTATCGGGGTTGTAAGTGAAGAGGAAATACTGTTTCTGAAACAGCATCAATTTGTAATGCTGAGAAAACCATCTCCCGCTTCGCTGGAGATACCTGTTGAATATGACATACGTTTTTACCCCTGACCCCTAAAGCGGAACACATAGATTGAGTTGTACTCTAATTTGGGAAATTCTCATTTTTCTTGTTTGAGTAATTGTGAAATGTATTCGAAGCATGAGTTGCGCGCAGTTCCCGTTTAGGGGTCAGCGGTAAAATGAAGGTATGTCATTGGCAGTTTATCGAAGCATTTTTTATACACTTCGATAAACTCAGTGTGACATCAAAGATTTAAGACCGTTCAAGGTGAAACATTTAAATTTTTACTCGCATCTCAAAGTGGTGGCACGAGTAATTTTAAGGAATGAGAACTCCCGATTATTAAAGAATCGGGAGTTCTGTTCAGAGCTACTTTTTCTCCGAAAACATATCTTTCAACTTATCGGTCATCTCACCGGTTTTACCGCGAATATCTTTAATCATGTCTTCTGCTTTGTTGCGCAAATCATCAGCAACAACATTGAATTGCGATTTAATGCCTTCGGTAAGTGAACCGCCATTCACGAGATTATCAATTTGCCCGCGAAAAGTTTCAGGCATTTTTTCTTTGATATAACTCGATACTGTTTCAATCGATTTTTTTGCCTGCTCTTCTGTAATTCCCGAAGCGGCCATTACTTTATTTATGAGTTCCTGCATTTTGAATTTGTTTTTAAGTGAATTAATTTTTTCAGTACAAAATTAAATGTAGAAAGCGCTCCGGATTTCAAAGCGCTTTCAAGAAATTATACAAATCGGATTTTACTTTTGTTGAGCAGGAGCAGCTTTTTTATCTAAAGTATTTGTGCTGAGTTTTGCATGCATGTCCTTCACAACGTTCACCTGTTGTTGAATGCGGGAATATTGCTGCTTCATCATGTCTTCATACTTTGCTTTTTGTTCGGGGGTAGCATTGTCCCATTTGTCAATTTTACTCTTGTAATCAGTCATCGCCATATCGAGTTTCTTAACTTCATTGGTGAACTCAGGATTTATGTCGCCATTTGTTTTTGCATCGGCGAGGTAGCGATCCATTTTAGGTTTCATTTCATTGTACTGCTTTAACCATTCATCTTTCTTACTCATTTCTTTGCCACCGGTAGTATTGGTATGCTGTGCTTCTGTTTTAGATGCATCTTTTGCGGGAGCAGCTTTAGGAGGTGCAGCAGGAGTTTGAGCAAATACATTGGAAGAAATAAATGCTGTAACTGCAATCATTGCAATTAAATTTTTTACTGTTTTCATTTTTAAAAATTGTTTTTTGGTTTAGAATGTCTTTGTGTTTGACAAATGTAAAGCCAATGATTTATTAATCGCTAAATTTTTTTTGAAATGAAGTTAAGCCAAAGTTAAAATTTAGGTCGCTTCCTCTGGTAGGCTGCCTGATGGTTTACAAAAAGATTAACGCCGAGCGCTGCAGTAAACCGCAACTCAGAAATGTTATAGCGATCAATGCTTTCTGAAAAATAATTTCCTCTCAGGTATTGCGCATTCACACCCAAATGAAAATTGTGTAAGAAGTAATAGGTTAAACCGGTTGAAAGTGTGAGCACTGGTTCGGCCTGTGTTTGATTAGTTGATGCTTCATCTTTTAAATAACTGAATGAAAGACCGGGCTGAAAAAGAATCGTCCAATCCAAATGGCCGGCAGGGAAATGAAATTCGGGACCCAGAAGTATCGTACTGTTGCGATCTAACTGACCGCCTATGGCAGCATCCGGAATGAAAAGATAAAAATCAGATCTTATTCCAATACGCTCTTCCATGCAATAAGAAAAACTGCCGGTGAAATAAATATTCTGAACAGGGTGGTAAATAAAAATTCCTCCGCCCAGTCCGCCACTCATACTCATTAAACTTTTTCTTACAAATGGTGCGCTGCCTGCACTTTGCGAGTGGGAGCTATGTGAAATGAAAAGAAAAAATATAATCGCTAATGAAACTTTAACTTTTTCCATAGGTCAGCCATTTTATAGTTGAATGAAATATTAAAAAGCAGGTGACCATCTAAGACACTTCCGCCATGAGGTAAGTAAATAATATTACCATCATTCAATTGCAATGCAACAGGTTGCCCAAAGTGCAGCATGTATTGTGTACTCAAAGTCATATCGAATCTATACGTCATGTTAATATGAAAACCGATACCGGCTTGCGCACCAATGCACCACCTGCTTTCGAAATTATTTTTGTTAAGCCGGTCTCTTATTTTTATAAAATCAGCATTGGGACCTATTGCTAAAAACGGAGCAACACGCTGCATTCTTCTTTGCGGATACAGAAGTGCAAGAGCGCCAATATGTGTATCAGTTCTTACACCTAAAGCACCATAAGAACCATGAAAAGATTCGGCAAACCATTCGGTATTGATTCTTTTGGTTGGCATAATTCTAAACTGCATGCCCAATCCCTGCGACATGTTGATTCCATCAGCACTGTTCTCAAATGAAAGTCCGCTGCGAATTCCAATAGAGAAAGTTCCATCTTGATCATGCTTATAGCGCATTTGCTTTTGCGCAAATAGATATTGCGCAAACAGCAAACAAAAAACTAAAGTAATGGTGAATGATTTTTTCAATGCAATTTATTAATACCTGACAGGCAAGCTAACGCAAATTACTTAAATCTGTTTCGCCATTAAGATCAAATGTTTGCTCAATAATTTTTTTGTGAAATGAAATCTTAATTGAATTCTACCTTTGTAAGCATTCAAAAAACAGCATGGTAAAATTCGGCAACTTTATTTTTCACTACCGCAATTTTCTTTTTCCTGTTTTTTATCTGTTACTTTTTATTCCTTCCCCAACAATTTTTAATAATTACCTCGCAGCAATTGTTGCGGGCATTTGTATTTCTTTTACAGGCGAATTAATTCGTGCATTGGTAATGGGATTAGTAAATATCCAACATGGCGGAAGAGACAGAAATATTTATTCAGCCGATTTAATTACCGATGGAATTTTTTCTCACTGCAGAAACCCATTGTACATCGGCAACATTTTAATCCTGCTGGGTTTAGGAGTTGCAGCAAATTCTTTGTTGTTCATTTTGATTCTTATTCCGCTGTTCATCTTTTTTTATCAGGCAATTGTGATTGCCGAAGAAGATTTTTTGACTAAGAATTTTGGCGAGCCATACACAGCATACAAATCAAAAGTAAATCGGTGGCTGCCCGATTTGAATGGAATAGGAAAAACTTTTTCCTCGATGCACTTTTCCATACAGCGGGTGCTGGTGAAAGAATACAACTCTACTTATTTATGGATGAGCTGTTTTGTTTTATTGGTAATGAAATTTTATTGGAAGAAAAATGATGCGGCAGTTTATGAATCACTTCCATATCTTATTGTGTCATTGATTTTTTTATTGCTGTGTTATCTCTTCATTCGATACATGAAGAAATCGAAAAGGTGGTCGGCGGATTAATGAGTGGTGCCACGAATTATTTCACAAATATTCTCCAATTCCAAATCACTTCAACACCAATTTTAATTATTCGCAGCAACTTTTCAACTTCCAAGTTTCCGATAGCATTTCGCAAACAACTCCGCATCTCTTGCTGCCGAATAATCTTTTGCATAGAGTAAGTTGATGCGTGCAATGGAAGCATCGTTCAACACTGCGTTTCCTAATTCATCGAGCGGAGTAAGTATTCCTTTTTTAATGGAAGGAAGTTGTTGCTGTTGCATTTCATTTCCACCATAACCCACCCAGGTTTTTCTTGCTGCCATAACCAAAAAAATATTTTGAATAAAATTAAGTGGATGGCGAATCATGAAAACATTGATGGGAATTGTGATGATCAAAAACAAACATGCCACCACATCAAATAGCCGCTTGTTTCTTTTGTTGAAAGAAGATGCAATGGAAAGTTTAATATCAATAGTGTACAATTCACCCTGCGAATCTTTAGAACTGCTGCCAATGATGCTCAATGAATCTTCGGGAACAATTTTATATTCGGGTTCAGAGCCCACAGCCGTCATGCGCTCAATAATTTTTTGTGATGAAATATCTTTTGCGCAAAAAATAATTTCATCTATCTTATAAATGGCTACAATCTCTTTTAATTGATGCAACTCACCAAGTTGCATGGCTGCTTGATGGTGTTCGCCATTTACCGATACAAAACCAATCAAATCATTTTTCACTTTCGCCTGATTGAGTAAAGCATTTACGCGATTGGCTTCAGTTGCACTTCCTACAATAATTAATTTCTTCTCTTGCGTTTCGCCTATTCTGAAATTCTTGTATTGAATAAAATGAAGAATCATTCTCACAACAATCGTAATAAATACAGCCCATGCTGCGCCAAGCAGAATCATTGCACGTGAGAAACGCAAACTCTCGGGAAGAAATGCATAGATGGCAGCAATGATGATGGTTCCAATAAACAGGCCTCTCACAATTCTTGACGGCTTTGCATTTTTTTCGTAACCGCCACTCAGGAAAACCGAAAGCAACCAAATAAATAGGTAAGATGGAATTACAATTAGAATGTATTCGGTAGGATATTTTAATCCTTCACTTACTTTAATGTGATACTCCCAATAATCTTTGATCAAAAGCATTCCAATATAGATTGCAATTGCATCGAGCAGCGCCAAACTCCATCGCTTAACAACTCTTGAAATTACAGAGAGCATTGCGCGCAGGTAAATAGCAAACTTGAGCATGAGCACATAAAAACTGCGGCTGCCGGTTGAAAAATGTTTCTGTGCAAAAATGATCATCGCCTGATAAAACATGCGCACATAATTCATTGTTCCGCGCTTGGTGCTCTCACCTTTGTAATGGATGATGCGTGTTTCGGGAAAATAATAATTCTTGTAGCCGGCTTTTACAATTCTATAGGAGAGATCAATGTCTTCGCCATACATAAAAAATTGTTCGTCGAGCAACCCCGATTTTTCAAGAGCTGATTTTCGAAGAAACATATAAGCGCCCGCGAGCACATCAATCTCATGCGTTTCATTTTCACTTAAGAAGCCAAGATGGTAGCGATTGAAAGTTTTTGAATGCGGAAAAATTTTAGAAAGCCCAAACGCTTTGCAGAACGCAACGAATGGCGTAGGAAATCCGCGCTTTGATTCGGGTAAAAAATTTCCTTTGCCATCCAGCATCTTCACACCCAATGCGCCTGCTTTGGGATGCTGCTCCATAAAGCGCAAACACTTTTCAAAAGTATCTTCCTCAACAATGGTATCGGGATTCAGCAACAAGATGAATTCACCTTTTGCTTTTACAATTGCCTGATTGTTTGCTGTTGCAAAGCCAACATTGTTTTTGTTTTCAATAAGAATTACATCTGTAAATTTTTGATGCAGCATCTCAATACTTCCGTCCACCGAATTATTATCCACCACAAAAATTTCTGCATCAATATTTTTAATCGCCTTGCGCACCGATAACAATGCCTGCTCTAAAAAGAAGCGCACGTTGTAGTTGACGATGATGATGGAGAGCATTACAATGAAGCGTTTATGGTTTTAATAAATTGCTCGGCAGACATTACAGGATAAATTGATTTTTGAAAATCTTTTTGGTTGTGCGTAATAATTGCATACAAGTTTGTAACCTTAAGTGCACACTCATATTGTATCGCATCTTCAAAATCTTTTAATGGGAGATGAAGCGCATTTCGAATTATTTCTTCATCAACTGCAATCAATTTCACTTGCCGTAATACGTCTTTGAGTAATTCAATGGTTAGCTTATCACCAAGAGATCTTCTCACTACATAATGAGTATGACTGAATGCGATTGCAGAGCCAAACAGGTAAATAGAACCAAGTTCTGCAAGCTCGAAAAGTGAAGTTACAAATGTTGCACGTGGTTGTGGCTCCTGCAGGTAATCAATAAAAATGTTGGAATCAATAAAAACTCTTTTCAAATCGCATTGTATTTTTTGGTGAGCTCTTCGGCAAGAATCTTTTTGTAATTACGGGAATCAATTTTCTTACCTGCTTTTTTTCTTGCTTTCCTAATGCGCTTCACAATACTATCGGTAATTGGAGTTTTCGATTTTTTACGCGCAGAAACACTTTCTGTTTTTTCATTGAGAGAATCGAAATAATCCTGAATAAGAGCAGATACACTTTTACTATTTCGCTTTGCAAATTCCTTTCCGTTCCTTATGGAAGTGCGATTTAAACTGAGCGTAAGTTTTTCATTCATACGTGAATGCTTTTTACAAATGTACGTAAAGCTTTTATTCCTGATTGTTCACTAAATAATTTTCGTACGGTCTTCTGGTAACAATGCTTCTGGCAAGTGTTACATCATCGGTATATTCCAACTCGCCGCCAAATGAAATGCCTCGCGCAATGCTGGTAATTTTAACCGGAACGCCATGCAATTTTTTCGAAATGTAAAAAATTGTGGTGTCGCCTTCAATGGTAGGATTTAATGCCATAATCACTTCTTTTATTTCGTTGCTGCTACAACGTTCAATAAGTGATTCTATTTTCAACACCTCAGGCCCTATGCCTTCCATCGGGCTTATTACGCCGCCGAGCACATGATACCTGCCCTGATATTGGTTGGTTGATTCAATAGCGATTACATCGCGCATAGTTTCAACCACGCAAACAACCGATGCATCGCGTTTGTGATTTGAACAGATGCTGCAGATCTCATGATCGCTTATGTTGTGGCAAATGTTGCACTGCCGAATTTCATTCCGCATCTTTTCAATAGCAGCAGTAAACACATGTACATTTTCCTTACTCTGTTTCATTAAATAGAGTACCAAACGCAATGCAGTTTTTTTTGCAATGCCCGGCAGTTTTTCTAATTCTGCTACTGCCTGTTCAATAAGTTTTGAAGGGAAATTCATGGCGTAAAAATAGAAGGAAAATAACCGATGATACATTTGATTTTCTTTCCTAAAAAAAAATTATTTGAAATGAAATCGTTTATTAATTTTGGTACAACTAAAATCAAACCTCATGAATAAAATTCTACTTCTATTTATTTTAAGTGCAAGCATTAATTTTTCAAATGCGCAATGGCTTGTTCAAAATTCCGGATTCCCCGAACCCTCTCGTGGTATCAATCAGATTTGCATTGTTGATCAAAATATTGCCTGGGCATCGGGCTATGATGGTTCGGGCAATGCTGTGATTGCTCAGGATTTTACAAGAACGCTCGATGGTGGAGATTCATGGCAGGCAGGAAGCATTTCTTCTGCGCCTTCAGATTACGAATGGTCGTGCCTGGCGGCAGTTGACAAGAACACTGCATGGGCTGCACTTTATAATTCAACTACTAATGTTGGTGGCGGAGTTTATAAAACAGCAGATGGTGGTTCAACCTGGACAGAGCAAGGTGCAGGAAGTATTTTTATAGGTGCAACTTCTTTTCCCGATGTAATTTATTTCTGGGATGAAAACATCGGAGTTGTGGTTGGCGACCCTGTAAATAATGAATACGAAATCTACACAACAAGTGATGGTGGTTTAAACTGGAAACCGGTTGATGTTGCAAATATCCCCGCTCCCTTAACGGGTGAGTATGCATATACACGAATGCTTGGTGTTGGAAAGGATGGAGTAATTTGGTTCGGGACTAATAAAGGAAGAGTTTATAAATCAAAGGACAAGGGATTTACCTGGGGCGTTTACCAGTCATTGGCAAGTGATGTGCAAGCACTAGCTGTTAAAGATGTAAATACATCTTGGGTAAGAAGAACAACTAAGATGTATCAAACTAACGATGGTGGTACAACATGGTCACAGGTATTACCAGCATCGGGTCATTTTTTTAAGAATGCAATTGCGTATGTTCCGTACACCGTGAATACTTTAGTTTCAACCGGAAGTAATTTTAGCACAGGAGATTACGGTTCTTCTTATAGTCTTGATGGCGGTCTTAACTGGGTTACCATTGATTCTGCTATTCAGCATTTGTCTGTTAGTTTTTATAACAATGTTGTTGGTTGGGCAGGTGGATTTAACATCGATGAGTTTACCGATGGTATTTCAAAATACGATGGCGGCTTTATTGCAACGGGAATTGAAGCGATTGATCCTTCAGTAAAATTTAATCTCTATCCCAATCCTTCAAATGGTTTATTTTATTTTTCTTTTGATGCCGGAAACAATGCACCTATTCAATTAAAAGTAACAGACATCACTGGCAAATTAATTTTTAGTAAAACCTATGCCGATAAATCTCAAACATGGCTGCGCTCATTTGACTTGCGTAATTTTGGAAAGGGTATTTATTTTTTGGAAGTAGAAAATAACGGACAGCATTTTTCTAATAAGTTAGTGATCAATTAAGTTTCATAATTCTATGTTTTAGAAAATCGCAACACGTTGTTGGGTTGCGATTTTTTTTTTGAGGAAAAATATTTTGTAATTTTCACAAAACTTAAATTGAAATGGAAACATTAGTTGTAGTTCCGAGAAAGAAATCTGAATTAAAACCGTTACAGGAAATGCTTCGCTTATCAAATAAGGTTAAGAAAGTTAAGATTGTGAAAACAGAAGATTCATTGACTAAAAAGAAAGCATTTGCTGAGGCAATTGTTTCAGAATCATCATTGGCAAAAGAGTGGCTGAGTAAAGAAGATAATCGTTGGGATAACTTATTGAAATAGCCATGTTCCATCAAGGCGATATAATTTTTGTAAAATTCCCGTTTTCAAATCTTACCGAATTTAAACTTCGCCCGGCATTAGTAATTTCATCAAAATTGATTCATACCACCGGAGATTAACTGGTAGTTCAAATCACAACAAAAGTTAAAAACGACGGATTGAGTTTTCCAATTCTTGAGAAAGATATTAGTATTCCTTTGCAACTGAAAAGTTACTTACGGATGCATAAAATTTTTGTTGTTGAAGAAAATTTAGCCGTTCCTAAAATTTCTTCAATAAGAATTGACGTATACACAAAAGTTATTAATGAGATTCATTCACTTATTGAATGGCACAAGTAGTTGGTTAAAAAAAACGAGACAACGCTTTTTTCCGCCTAACTATCTTTAATGAAACCAGAAATATTTTTTCATGAAATTTCCTTTCATAATTATTTTAATCTTCATTCCCCTTATTGTTTTATCACAAAACTATAAACTCAACACACGCTATCCGGGCTATTTTATCAATATCAAAGGCGATAGCATTCATGGTTACATACTTCTTACCAATAAACTTGAAAACCAACGCGGTGCTGTTTATTCCAGTGATGCCAAGGGCGAAAAAATTATAATTCATTTATTAGCAGATCAGGTTCGTGGTTATAAAGTTAAGGACAGAACATACACTGCAATGTACTATGGCGAACCCGATCCTGCTGCCGAACATTTTGTATTAACAGTTGCAGAAGGTAATTTAGATCTCTATGAATATTTTACGCTCCCCGATGAATTTTATGTTGGAACAAACACAGGAGGGCAACGCCCCGCCACAGGTGATGATGAGCAGTACCTGCAAAAAGAATTTTTGATAGTGAATAAGGAAGGAAATAAATTTATGCTGCCCAACGCCAATGCTTTTATGAAAAATGCTGATTTGATTTTTGGAAGCAATGCCGATCTGCTGCAGAAAATAAAAGACAAAAAGAAGGGGTATCGCTACAATGATCTTGAAGAGATTGTAAAAGAGTTCAATTTGCAATAGGAATTAAGATTTAGTTGAGCGTGAAATGCTAATCAGAGTTTTTCTACAGGTAAGTATTCACTATTCAATCACCACCTTCTGCATTGCAATCAGCTTCCCGTCTTTTAATAATTCGCACAGTACTATTTTGCTTCCGTTGAAAACAGATTTTGTAATCTGCAATTGTTTTTCGCTCACTATTTCTTTTTGAAATAACAACTGCCCGAGTGGGTTTAAGATTTTTAAATCTAAGATGGAATAATCGGGTGATGAAAAACTAACATTCAAAATATCACCAACCGGATTAGGGAAAATTTGAAACCGAGTTGCTACAGAAATATCAATCACATTCACTTCAAAATTTTGAGAGAAGGAAGTGCAATCATTTTCATCTTTTATTGCTACTGAATATTCGCCCCATTGCGCAGCAACATATTTTTGATTGGTAGCTCCACTAATAATTTGCTGATTCAAATACCATTGATAAGCAATTGCCGAAGAA
>JAJAYG010000196.1 GCA_026786335.1 Chitinophagales bacterium
AATTAACTGGGGACTCATCTCTAAAGTTGATCAGCCCTATCCGAAAGTTACAGAGGTTGATTCGCTTGGTAATATTGTTTGGGAATTGCGGTGGATATCCGACAGTGTAAATTATGCTTCTTACCGCGTGCATAAATATGATTGGCAACCGTGCAATGTTATTGATCCTTCTTCATTACAAACAAGTAATGTAACTGATGCCACTGCAGATCTTAGCTGGGGCGATAATTTAAAGATCACCAGCTATATTTTAGAATACAAAAAATGCAGCGAATCTTTTTGGACCGATGTTGCGCTTGATCAAAATACTTATCAGTTAACTTTTTTAAATTCGGGAACTTGTTATGAGTGGAGAATAATTACCATCTGCGAAATCTTTGGTGACTCTGCTTACACTACGACTCAAACTTTTAATACCGACTTTGGTGTTGATGTGCCCATCTCATTTGAATTGCTCTCGGGTTTTAATGTTTATCCAAATCCAACTACTGATGAAGTAACTGCGAAGTTTACTCTTGCAGTAAACTCTTCGGTTGTAATATCAATCACTAATTTATTGGGCGATGTAATTAAGCAACAAACATTTGATGCCATTGCAGGAACTAACAAAGTAAAAATTGATCTCACCACACTTGCAGCCGGCTCTTACGTTATTCAATTAAAAGCAGGCAGTCAATTAATAAGAAGGCAATTGGTGTTGAACTGATTTTTTTATTGCAATAGATTATTGAATCCCCCGCAGGTTTTGCGGGGTTTTTTTTTGGGGGGAATGAAACCGAATGCTTAAAAGATAAAGTGTGTTTTCACAAGCGCTTTAATAAGCGAACAGCCAAGACAAAAAAGCATGAACAAAAATTAAGCTACCACTTGTTTTTTTCTGCTTTCAATATTTTGCACTTTCAAACCAACCAAATTTTTCTTTGATGATGTTTTGCTTTTCGGCTTTTACATAATTTAAAAACGAATTGGCAACCATTGAAAACCCTTTGTCTTTTAGCCAAATTAAATTCCATACAGATTTTATAGGGAACCCTTTAATGGGAATAATTAGAAGTTCTCCCGTATTCAATTCATTTTTAATTCCAATCAATGGCATTATGGAAAATCCCATACCTGCAATTACTGCTTGCTTAACTGCTTCGTTTGAGGTGAGCTCCATCTTCTTTTTTACAGGCAGTTTATTTTTTAAAATAAATTTCTCCATCACGTGCCTTGTACCCGAGCCCTGCTCCCTATAAATTAACGGTATGTTTTCAAATATTTTTTTGTCGTAAATTTTTTCTGTAAATTTTTTTTCTTTATTGCCAATTAAGTAAAGTTGATTTTGCATCAATTCAAGCTTGTTTAATTTCAAATTGTCGGGCATTACAGATACCAATGAAAAGTCGACTTCATTATTTTCTAAACTCTCAATCACTTGTGATTTGTTGGTTACATCAAGTTGCAACGCTATCCCCTCATGTAGTTTTAAAAAGCCTGAAAGGAAATATGGTATAATGTATTTTCCGGTGGATACTACTGATATTTTCAAATTACCTGCAAGCTGACCTTTGTAGGCAAGTGTTTTATAATTGATGGCATATACTTCATTTAAAATCTTTTCAGCAGCTAGTGCTATTTCTTTTCCAAAATCAGTAATAAATATTTTTCTGCCGATCATTTCCGTTAGCGGAATATCAAATTGGGCTTGAAAATTTTTGAGTTGAATGGAAACAGCCGGTTGCGTTAAATGCAATTCTTCTGAAGCCTTTGTTACGCTACGTGTTTGAGAAATCTTTAGAAATATCCGCAATTGGTTGATCGTGTAATTCATAAAATATATTTATGCTAATCATTGTAAAGTTAAATGAAAACTTATGAATTCAAATTCTCAATTTTGCCGCCTAACTAAATAAAAAAGAAATGAAACACATAAAAAGAAAAGTAAAGAACGGGCTTTTTGTAACAGCCATTGCATTGGTTACAGTCTATGGCCAAATAAGCGTGGCGCAGCAAACCACATCATCATCTACTGCAAAAAATGCAAATGCAACTAGTGAAATCATAATGACAAAAGAGGTACAAGCAGCATTAACACCAGAGCAGGCGCTCCAAAAACTAAAGGAAGGAAACATACGATTTGCTGAAAACAATTTAATTAAACGCAATTATGCTGAAGAACTTAAACAAACAGCAAAAGGCCAGTTTCCACATTCTGTTATTTTAAGTTGCTTGGATTCCCGCACTTCGTCAGAACTCATTTTTGACCAGGGACTGGGCAGCATATTTAATGCACGGGTAGCAGGCAATTTTGAAAACACGGATATACTTGGCAGCATGGAATTTGCCTGCAAAGCAGCCGGTGCAAAATTAATTTTGGTAATAGGTCACTCTAATTGCGGAGCGGTTAAAGGCGCCTGCGATAATGTACAATTAGGCAATCTTACTAACGTAATTGAACAAATAAAACCAGCTACTGAACGGGTTAAAAATTTAGAAGGAGAACGTAATTCAAAAAATCATGATTATGTGGAAGCTGTTGCAAAGGAAAATGTATTGCTAACGATAAATGACATTCGCAAACGCAGCCCAATCTTGGCAGAGATGGAAAGCAAAGAAGAAATAATGATTGTAGGAGCAATGTATGATTTGGAAACAGGTAAAGTAAATTTTATGCAAGACTAATCGCAATCAAAAACACCATGACAGAAATGAAAAAAATAACAGTAGCAAAAGGAGACGGGATAGGTCCTGAAATTATGGATGCCACTCTTGAAATCCTTTTAGCAGCAGGTGCTAAAATAGAAATTGAAGAAATTGAAGTTGGTGAAAAAGTTTACCTGGCAGGAAACACTTCCGGCATTGCAAAAGAATCCTGGGATGTTATTAGAAGAAACAAAGTGTTTTTGAAAGCACCCATCTCCACACCACAAGGTGGAGGTTATAAAAGTTTAAATGTTACTACCCGAAAATTTTTGGGACTGTATTCAAATGTGCGACCATGTATGAGTATGCATCCGTTTGTGCAAACCAAACATCCTGTAATGGACTTAGTAATTGTAAGAGAAAACGAGGAAGACCTTTATGCAGGAATTGAACATCAGCAAACCGATGAAGTGGTGCAATGTTTAAAATTAATCAGCCGTCCCGGTTGTGAAAAAATTGTGCGGTATGCTTTTGAATATGCAAGGCAATACGGCAGAAAAAAAGTAACCTGTTTTACAAAAGACAACATCATGAAACAAACCGATGGCTTGTTTCATAAAGTATTTGATGAGATTGCAAAGGAATATCCCGAAATAGAAAATGAGCATTGGATTGTAGATATAGGTGCAGCTAAAATGGCGGACAAACCCGAAGCATTTGATGTGATTGTGATGCCGAATTTATATGGCGATATACTTTCTGATGTGGCAGCACAAATTGCAGGTTCAGTAGGGTTAGCAGGTTCTGCAAACATTGGCGAAGAGTGTGCAATGTTTGAGGCCATACATGGTTCTGCTCCACGAAGAGCAGGGCAAAATTTAGCAAACCCTTCGGGCTTATTGCAAGGTGCAGTTATGATGCTTAATCACATTGGACAAACCGATGTTGCAGAAAAAATTCAAAACGCATGGTTAAAAACAATTGAAGATGGAATACATACTTATGATATTTTCAAAGAAGGTATAAGTAAACAAAAGGTGGGCACAAAAGAATTTGCCAAAGCAGTTATCAATAATCTTGGACTAAAACCTGCCACATTAAAGGAAGTAAATTATGCCAAAGGAACAGCACTAAATCTTCCAAAATACAAGCGTAAAAAACCGCAAGTAAAAGAATTGGTAGGTGTTGACGTATTTGTGCATTATGCTGATATAACGCCTGATGCATTAGCAAAACAAGTGGAGCAACTCAATAC
>JAJAYG010000197.1 GCA_026786335.1 Chitinophagales bacterium
GTATATCAGCACAGTAAAAATTATGCTCAGGCCGAAAAATATTACAAACACAGTTTATCAACTTATACTTCGATAAACGATTCAATAGGTATAATGCGGGCGCTCAGTAACCTTGGAAGTTTGTATGTAAATATGGAGAAATATCCTCTCGCAATTAAATTCCTAAAACAAACGATTGTATATGCAGAAAAAAATTCCCGTAACGCTGACCTTGCAACTGCATATAATAATCTGGGGGCAGTTTACCAGAAAAATCAAAAATATGACAGCGCAATAATTTTCCTGCAGCGTGGTGCGATGCTCGATAGTATATTAAATTTAAAGAAAGAGGAAGCAATAGCACTTGGAAATATCGGAGTGCTATATCATGACAAGAGTCAATTTGAAAAAGCTATTTATTATCTCGAAAGGAGTATTGAAATGACAATAGAAGTTGGTGACAAAAACCTCACAGCTACTAATTATGGAAACCTTGCTAGGGCTTACAGCAGTGCAGGCGATTTCGTTGCCGCCTATGAGGCGCAAAATAACTTTCAGCAATACAACGATTCGGTTTACAATGAAGAAAAAGCCAAAGCATTTACCGAAATGCAAACCAAATACGAAACAGAAAAGAAGGAAAAGGAAATTGTTTTATTAAATCAGAAGAATCGTTTGCAGCGTTTGCAAAAAAATATTTTCCTGGGCGGAGCCATTGCACTCATCATTTTTGTTGCCTGGCTCTTTGTATTCTTCAGGCAGAAGCAACGCATAAAAGCACAGCAGGAAGCAATTGAAAAGCAACGTGCCATTGAGAACGTGCGATCACGCATTTCAATTGATATGCACGATGAGATTGGCTCGGGGCTTACAAAACTTTCGTTGATGAGCGAGCGGGTAAAAATGAAATTAAAAACTTTGCAAAATGAAGAAGAACCGTTACTCGATAAAATAAGTAAATCGTCACGCGAAATTTCGGGCAACCTGAGTGAAATAATTTGGACTGTAAATCCCAAGCACGATAACCTCGCAAGCATGCTTTCGTATTTTAGAAATTACATCACCAAGTTTTTTGAAGATACTTCTGTCGTATATAAAATTGATTTCAAGGATCATGTTCCCGAATTTCAAATACACCCCGATCTCAAGCGAAATTTATTTCTGGTGCTCAAAGAATCGTTGAACAACATTTTAAAATATGCGCAGGCAAAAAATGTAAACGTGCACTTTAGTTTAAAAGGCAATCAATTCAATTTTGATATTACCGATGATGGCATTGGGATGAAAGATTTAAATGGAAGGGAGTTTGGCAACGGATTAAAAAATATGAAGAACCGGATTGAAAGTGTGAACGGCTCATTTGATATTCAATCGGCAGAAAATACAGGCACCAGGATTTTCATTGGCGGCAAGTTGTATTACTAAGCAATACTCATTTGCTTAATCGCTAAAATCGTTTTCAATTATCTACTAATGTGGTATTGCTAAGGGCGCGCTCGGCAACGCATCTTTGAGCCATCATCAAGTTCATTTGATTAATAAATATTTATAACTAATAAAATATCGGGAATGAAAATCATCTTAAAAAAATCATTTGTAAGAAAAATGGCAGAAGAGGTATGTGCCTTGCTATTTGCAGGTAGCATTGTGATTATTCTTATCTGGTTTACAAATTTTATTATTTATGGTTGATCAAAAAGATCAATCATAAGCCAGAAAATATAAGCGGGCGCAGCTTACTTAAATTCCTGTTTGCAGCAAGTCATCAACATGTTTGGTCAGATTAGTTTTTCTGAAAATGTTGATTTGGTTGTTGAAAATTTAGTGAAAGAGATTTTATTGGAGAAGGTTGTAGCACCAGGCGAATTTTTAGTGAGAGTGATTTTGAATGGAAAAATTTATACTGAACGAATGATCGTTCAGAAAATAAAATGTAAACCCGTCAGGGCAAAAAAGTCCTTCGTATTCCGTAGGACTTTTTTGACGTATTCTAAAGAATTATTCCCCCGAACCAATAATTCCTAATTCAAGCAAAATATTTTCTGTAATCTTTTTTCTTGCCTCAGCAAAATTTTCGGGAGCAGGATCGGGTGATTCAATCTTGGTGGCAAAGAAGTAAGCATCACTTCCCTTTTCAACATAACCTACAAACCAACCAATGTTTAAGCGCTTGCCTTCTGTAGTTTCATCCTGCATAATTCCCCAACCTGTTTTTCCGCTGAGTTTGTAAGTGGAAGTTGAATCGATTACCAAAATGTTTTTTACAATCCGCATCGCTCTTTTAGAAACCTGAAGTTGTTCAGTCCTCAAATTTTTTATAAACTCAATTTGCTCATCGCAAGAAATTCTTAGATCGCCATTGAGCCAGAATGAATCAATCGTGCTTCCCATTCTGCGATTGCCGTAACTCAAAAGATTTAAATACTGTTGCATCTTTTCCTCACCAATTCTTCTTGCAACTTCCTGATAATACCAAACGGTTGAATTCTTTATTGCTTCCTTCATGCTTTGATCATGGTTCCATGATGCAATCGGGTGAACCACACTATCCCATTTGATTACATAATTTTCATCAGGAATTACTTTAATTTCCAATCCAACCAATGAATTAAAAATTTTGAAAGTAGAAGCTGGAATAAATCTTTGCGCGCAGCGATCGGGATTGTAATCAATAAACTTTGCCTGTTTTAAATCATAAATGGCGATGCAACCGGTTACCTGATATTCATCAAAATATTTTTTCCATTCGGGATGGTGATCGCCAACGGGATTAGTGCAGGAAGAAATAAAAAAAAGTGAAACGTGAATGATGAAAAGTGAAAGTAACCGCGAAAGAAAAAGTTGTTGCTTCATGTAATTAAAACTCAAAACTCAAATTTAAAATTCAAAACTTTTTACCATCTGCCACCGGCACCACCGCCGCCAAAACTTCCGCCGCCAAATCCGCCGAAGCCACCACCGCCTGCTCCTCCAAATCCGCTACCGCCACCAAATCCTCCTCCTCTTCCCAAACCGCCCAGCATCATCCATGGAAACCAACCGCCGCGTGAGATATAACCGCCGCCTTTGTTATTGTTTTTGAAAGCTGAAATGATGATGATGATGATCACGATTAAAATTACAAAGGGCACCCATGAATTTTGCTGTGGTTGATCGCCGAGTTCATCCACAAATTCACCTGCTGCAAGTTTGATGATAGCATCTGTTCCTTCATCGAGTCCCTGATAATAATTTCCGTTTTTAAAATTTGGAACAATGATGTTGTCAATGATTTTCTTGGCCGTTACATCTGGCATAGGGCCCTCCATTCCTTTGCCGGGTGCAATAAAAATTTCACGTTCATCCTTCGACATCAAAAGTAATACACCATTGTCCTGCTTGGGCCCACCAATTCCCCATGCATCACCGATCTTAAAAGCAAGCTGCGAAATATCGTAGCCATTTAAATTATCAATAATTAGAATTGCAATTTGTGTTGAAGTGGAATCATTTTCTGCAACTAACTTTTGTTCGAGCTGACTTTCTTCGGAGGAAGAAAGCACATCGGAGAAATCATTTACAAGCTGTTTTGGTTTTTCGGGTACGGGATTTTTTGAGGTCGGAATCCAATGATCTTGACTTCGTGAAACAGTAACTGTTGCGAAGAAAAAAAACGCTAGAAGGAAAATATTTTTAATCATCGTTTAAAACCACTTCGTTTGAAAGTTCATTGGGATTGCTGCCATCAGTTGGGAAATGTTTTTTAAGATGATTGCCGCAAAGAAAAATTGCTTCTGTTATTCCGTTCAAGAAATTACCTGCTGCAAAATGATTTTGCATTTGCTCTTTTACATCATCCCAAAATGTTGAGGGAACTTTTTCATGAATGCCTTTATCGCCTATGATTGCAAACTTTTTATCTTGGTGTGCAATGTAAATGAGCACACCGGTTTGCAATTTTGTTTCGGTCATTTTTAATTTCTCAAACACTTCGAGCGAGCGATCAAGAACATCTTTGTCACATTTCTTTTCGAAAAAAACTCTTATTTCCCCTATGGTATTTTCTTCAGCTTCGCGAATGGCAGCAGCAATCTCTTTTTTGTTTGCATCTGTTAAAATGAAATTACTGCCGGGCATTTGATTAAAAAATATTTTGGTAAATGAAGAAAATTATTTCTGTGTAGAACCTGTTTCAGGTTTTGGATCGGTATTAAAATTTATATCGGGTGGATTTTCTGTTCCTGGATTCGACTTGAAATATCCCTTCTCAGTAAACCCAAGCATACCGGCATAAAACATAGTTGGGAATCTTTTAATGGTGGTGTTAAAATCCTGAACCGATAAATTAAAATCATCACGTGATTTGTTGATGCGGTTTTCTGTTCCCTCAATTTGTGTTTGAAAATCGGCGAACTGTTGCGTGGTTTTTAAATCAGGATATCGCTCTGCCACAACCATCAATCTTCCGAATGCACCACTCATTTGTGTTTGCGCTGCCTGAAACGCAGCAATAGATTCAGGTGTAAGCTTTGAAGCATCCACAGTAACTTGTGTTGCTTTTGCTCTTGCATTAATTACTTCAACCAAGGTGTTCTGTTCAAAACTTGCCGAACCCTTGATCACTTCAATCACGCTGTTATACAAATCAGTACGGCGTTGGTACTGGCTTTCAACCTGCGCCCATTTGCCTTTGATATCCTGATCTTTTGTAACAAGATTGTTGTAAGTGCTTTTACAACTTGAATAACCGATGATCACAATCAGAACTATAATTCCAAGAATGATCCAGGTGCGATTAATTTTCATAATGAGTGTGTTTGTTTTTATTGTTGCGGCAAAGATATGGAATTGACGAACTGTATCTTTAAATATTTGACGAACTAAAATATTTATTCTCTTTTACAATTCTAACTTCGCGGTAAATAAAAAAACATTTCAATTATGAGTCAACTGGTTCAGGAATTCAATGATTACAGAGGCAAGATGAATGAAAAAATTCTTGCCCAAAACAACAAGGTGATCAATCGCCTGTACAATCTCGATACAAACACTTATACCGATGGTGCACTTAACGTAAAAACAAAAGAGATGCTGGGCTTGGTGGCATCAATGGTTTTGCGCTGTGATGATTGCATTAAATATCATCTCGGCAAATGCAAAGAAGCAGGTGTAACAACAGAAGAGGTTTTTGAAATTTTTGCAGTGGCAAATATTGTTGGCGGAACGATTGTGATCCCACACTTTAGAAGAGCCGTTGAATATTGGGAGGCGCTATGATTTTAGTAACTTTGATTAACTTCGAAAAAATTATTGTTATGAAACCTGAAGACGAAAGAAAACTTCTTGATAGAATTACCCTAAACCCAAAGGTGCTTGCAGGAAAGCAAACTATTCGCGGTTATCGTTTATCAGTTGATCATATTCTTAAAGCACTTGCTTCAGGTCAAACAATCGTAGAATTAAAAAAGGATTATCCTTTTTTAGAGCAAGATGATATTAATGCTTCACTGCTTTATGCCTCAAGAATTTTGGAGGAAGAAAAAATCTATTCTATTCCCGGCTTATCATTACAAAGATTGTTGTTGATGTTAGCACAGGAAAAGCAATCGCTGATTTCCTGATTGAAAAAGGATATGTTGTGATTTCAATCATTGATTTGAACCCTCAGAAATCTGATGATGAAATTCTGAAAATTGCATTAAAAGAAAAGGCAATTGTTATTACGATGGATAAGGATTTTGGTGAATTGGTTTATTATCAATCTCTAAATCATTGCGGTGTTTTATTGTTGCGGCTTGAAGATGAAACATCGGAAAATAAAATTTTTGTAATGCTCAACTTGCTTTCACGAATGAAGGAATTCGAAAATCATTTTGCAGTTTATAAAAATGGCCAACTCAGAATAAGAAAGTAAATTTTTCTCCCTTAAACAATATTAAAATATTATGGACGACAAACGCCTTTTCCTTCTCGATGCCTTCGCACTTATTTACCGCGCATACTTTGCGCTGGCAAAAACTCCTTTTTATAATTCTAAAGGAATGAATACTTCTGCCGTGTTTGGTTTTACCAATACGCTCGTAGATTTAATACAGAAAGAAAAACCTACGCACATCGCCGTGTGCTTCGATACACATGCGCCAACTGCGCGCGATGAAATGTATGCCGAGTACAAAGCACAGCGACAGGAACAACCGGAAGATATTACTGTAGCCATTCCTTACATCAAAAAAATTATTGCAGGATTTAAAATCCCGATTGTAGAGTATGATGGTTATGAAGCGGATGATGTGATTGGGACTTTAGCAAAAAAAGCAGAGAAGCACGGCTACAAAGTTTACATGGTTACACCCGATAAGGATTACGGTCAGTTGGTTACAGAAAATATTTTTATGTATAAGCCCGCTTATCTCGGTAAAAGTTTTGAAATACTTGGCCCTGCAGAAATAAAAGCTAAGTGGGAAATTGATGACACACTAAAAGTGATTGACATACTTGGGTTAATGGGCGATGCATCGGATAATATTCCGGGCGTTACAGGAGTAGGAGAGAAGACAGCAAAAAAATTGGTGCAGGAGTTTGGTTCCATCGAAAATCTTTTAGCGAATACCGATAAACTAAAAGGAAAACTGCAAGAGAATGTGATTGCCGATAGAGAGATGGCAATGCTTTCAAAAAAATTAGCCACCATTATGCTCGATGTTCCTGTTGATTTGGATGAAGAGAAATTAATAATGGAAGAGCCCGATAAAGAAAAGCTCACTGAGCTATTTAATGAATTGGAGTTTCGTTCATTAGGAAAACGAATTATTGGTGATCAGTATTCAGTACTGGCCACAGAGGGAAAACAGCGTGATCTGTTTGGGCAGGAAGTTGAATCAAAAACTTCTTCAGTTCCAACAACAACAGAAAAAGTTCCACTTGAAAAAAATGCAACTAACACTCCGCATAAATATTTTGTGGTTGATACCGAAGAAAAAATTCTTGACCTGGTTGCAAAACTAAATGCACAAGAAGAATTTTGTTTTGATACTGAAACAACAAATGTTGATGCAAACATTGCCGAGTTGGTTGGCCTTGCATTTTCATTTACCGAGCACGAGGGTTATTACGTTCCTGTTCCGGCCGATAGAAATGAAGTGATGAAAATTCTTACTCACTTTAAACCTGTTTTGGAAAATGAAAACATTTTGAAGATTGGGCAGAACATCAAGTATGATATGCTGGTTTTGAAATGGTATGATGTTGATGTGAAAGGAAAAATGTTTGACACCATGCTTGCGCATTTTCTCATTGAGCCCGACACACGCCACAACATGGATATTCTCGCCGAAAATTATTTGCGCTACGAAACCATTCACATTGATGCACTCATTGGAAAGAAGGGAAAGAATCAGGGAAACATGCGCGATGTAGAGGTGGAGAAAGTTGCGGAGTATTCAGGTGAAGATGCCGACATCACTTTGCAATTAAAAAATGTTTTTACTCCGTTGCTGAAAGAAAAGGAAATGGAAAATCTTTTTAGTGAAGTGGAAGTACCATTGGTAACCGTTCTCGCAGCTATGGAATTTGAAGGTGTAAAAATTGATTCTGATTTTCTTGGCGAATATTCAAAACAGATGCAGAAGGAAATTGAGCAATCGGAAAAAGAAGTTTATGAACTGGCTGGTGTAAAATTTAATCTTGCTTCACCAAAACAATTGGGCGAAGTTTTATTTGATAAGCTCAAGATTCCTTACATAGGAAAGAAAACAAAAACCGGACAGTACTCTACCGATGAAGACACGCTCACCAAACTTGCAGCAGAGCATGAGATCGCAAACAAACTCATGAACTATCGTGAGCTTGCAAAGTTAAAATCAACGTATGTTGATGCATTGCCAACAATGATTAATCCTAAAACCGGAAGAGTACACACCAGTTTTAATCAGGCAATTGCTTCAACAGGCAGATTGAGTTCGGTGGAGCCGAACCTTCAAAACATTCCGATAAGAACTGAGCGTGGGAGAGAAATTCGAAGAGCATTTATTGCACGTGATGAGGAACACACCTTACTCTCCTGCGATTATTCGCAGATCGAGTTGCGAATTATTGCTGCCTTGAGTGAAGATGAAAACATGATCGAAGCATTCAAGCAAGGACTCGATATTCATGCTGCCACTGCATCTAAAGTTTACAATGTTGACTTAAAATTAGTAACACCTGATATGCGGCGCAATGCAAAAGCTGTGAACTTTGGAATCGCCTATGGGCAAACAGCATTTGGTCTTTCACAAACATTGCGAATAACCAGAACTGAAGCGCAGGAAATAATTTCCAATTACCAAAAACAATTTCCCGGTGTAACAAGATTAATGAGCAGCAACATTCAGTTTGCCCGTGAGCATGGATATGTGATTACTATTAAAGGAAGAAAACGTTGGTTGCGTGATATCAACTCAGCCAATCAAACTGTTAGAGGACAAGCTGAACGCTTGGCAATTAATTCACCGATACAAGGAAGCGCTGCTGACATGATCAAGATTGCCATGATCAACATTCACAAAAAATTCAAGCAGGAAAAATTTAAAACCAAAATGACTTTGCAGGTGCATGATGAATTGGTTTTTGATGTGTATGAAAAAGAAATGAGTGTGGTGAAAGAAATTGTGTTGGAAGAAATGAAAAATGCTTTGCCTCTGATTGTTCCTATTGAAGTTGGAGCTGGAACCGGGAAGAACTGGTTAGATGCACATTGATTTGAGTGCGTAAGAA
>JAJAYG010000198.1 GCA_026786335.1 Chitinophagales bacterium
CTGCACAACTACGGATGGTACTTTAAGCACTAGAAATTTATTTTCTAAAATAAAACTGTCACCTATTTTTTGAGTTGAACTTGAAGGCGGAAATGATCGCCAATCTGCAGGCAATTCTTTTAATGAAATTTCTTTTACTGCTACCGTGTCGGTGAATTCAATGGTAACCAACACATAACTATCAGGTACATTTCCTAAACCCGTATGAACAGCAATTTCTGCCGTGCAAAGCGCGCGAGAATCGCTGGTGTAAATAACATAATTGCCTTTACTGTTCCAGCGACCGCCGCCTTTTGCGGCTCCTTTTCCCGAATGGTCATCCTTGTATTTTGATTTGGTAAGGCGATAAACAATCATGCAAGCACGCCTTGTTCAATGCGTAACAATTCATCTTTTAAAAAATCAATACCGAAAGAATTTTCTAAAAGCTCTTTTGGTTTTCTGTTTCCGATAGCGCCGTTTTTTCTTTCAAGCCATGAAGCAAACTTTTCATTGGTACCAAATACTTCAATGCCTAACTTATAAAGTAAAGTGATCTCCAAAATCTTTTCTGAAGTTACAGGATCAAAAGTTGTTTTTTCTTTTTTATACCGCTGCATCGTTCGCTCAGACAAATGCAGAAATGTAGTCCACTCATTAATTGTAAACGGACTTTTGAGAGCAAGTGTGTTGAAAAGAGAATATTTGATTCCATGCTTTACAGCATTAAAAAGAAACAACGCATCTTTATTATTCGATGCGTAGTAAGTGATTGCAGCTTCATTAAGCACATTGTTTTCTTCCATAAAAAAATTCTTTGCCTGCAAATATAGTAACTTGTCGGATAATTAGCGACAATTGGCGGAAAATGTTTTTACGAAAATTTTGTAATAAAATGCGAATCGAATTATTGTGCCTTCATAAATTTCTTTACCACCGTCTTATTTTCACTTTTCAATTCAAGAAAATAGACTCCGGCAGCAAATGAAGAAACATTAATTTTTTCACCTTGTCTTGGGTTAAGAAAAGTACCATTAGTGGATTGCTTTTGAAAAATAACTTTGTTATTTACATCAACAATTTTTAAAGAAAAATTTTTTTCGCTGCTCCTAATATTTACTTCATCGGTGCAAGGGTTAGGGAAAACTTCGGCATATAATTCCTGATTTAAAACTTGCGGAACGCCCACGTTCAATGAGTCAAGCGTTGCAGTCCAAATTCCTCTTCCGTGTGTGTATACAAAAAGCCTTCTGTCACTTGCTCTTATTTTTGCCTGATAGCAAACAACATTCGGGATGCCATCAATTTTTTGCCAATGATTTCCTGCATCGTCGCTAACGTATAAACCATAATCGGTTCCTGCCACAAAAAAATCATCGGGCTTTGCAGGATCAACATCAACGTAGTTAACTGTTAAACCTGCAGGCAGATCGCCGCTGATGGAAGTCCATGTTGGAGTACTGGTTTTTGCGTTGGTTACTTTCCATAATCTTGGTTCAAAACTATAGTTTGAATATGAAACATAGCAAATGCTGTTATCATTCGGGTGAACAGTAATGTTAGAAGTGAAATCTGATTTAATACTTTCAGGAAGTGTTAAAGAAAGATTTGTTTCATCACCAGGAAAAGAATTGTAAGCATCATCAATTCTGTAGAACATTGCAGACTGCCCGCCTATATAAACTGTTGGGCTGAACTCTCTTGAAATCCCGATTGCGTACGGCGCTAATCCGTTAATTGCATTCATAGCCGGCGACCATGAATAGCCACCGTCTAATGTTTGCCACATTCTTTTATAAGTGATAAATCCAAGATAATCGCCATTCACCAAATTAATTTCAAAAGGATTAATAAACCAGGCACCTTCATCAATTTCATTATCTCCGTTTGCATCCAGTTCATTCAGCACACTGTTAAAAGTAGGGCTTACCACATCTGCATCCTCTGAACGGCTGATAATTCCATTTTGGTATGACACGTAGCTTACGTTACTATATTGCTGATTCACCTGGCAGTAAGCGCCATCACCACCGAATATGCCGGTGAAATTTCCGTTTCCGTCTTTGCAGGAATGAGTTCCATTATCCTGAGAACCTGCATAAGCATTTTTTCCGCTGGGGAAATAGCAACCGGCATAATATTGAATCGTGTGATAACCGGCACTAATGTATGTGCTTGTATAAGACATTTGTGTTGTATTGAATTTATATAATCCGCCATCTTCACCCAAATAAAATTGAGTGGGATCATCAGGATTAAATACGAGTGCATGATGGTCGGGGTGAAGATTCAAACAGATTTTCCAGATTGTTCCACCATCAATTGTATAAACAAGATCTCCGATACCAAAAACAACAAACTTTGAATCATCAGGTTTTACTACCATCGTCATTGAGTAATTACTCTGTGTCATGTAGTATGCATAATCTACGCTCGGGTTGCTGATCTTGTTCCATGTTTGACCAAAATCTGTTGTTTTATAAAATCCCATAAGCCCATTGTAGGTATCATTTTCGAATGATGCATAAATGACAGTTGTGTCGCTTGGCGCAATTGCTAATTCTATTCTGTGAAAACTGCCACCCGGCAAGCCATTTAAAATTTTAGTGAACGTGCCTGAATCGCCAGAAGCAGAATAGAAAATTCCCACACTTTCCACGCCTACCCAAATGCCTCCGGTGGGAGTAATTTCAAAATCCCGAATTGGCCCTCCGGTTTCTAACACCCTGTAAATGGAATCACCAAAATTGTCTGACCGATATAATCCAAAGTAACTTGAAGAAATATAAACTCTTCCCGACTGTGCGATTGATGCTTCAATACGGTGAACATAATCGAATTCGCTACCATCGGTTGAAGGAAGCTGTGAGAAAGTAATACCATGATCCATACTACGATAAACACCATTACCTGGAATACCTTCTGAATTGCCTGACCATTCACCCGTTGCTGCATAAATTACATCATGATTGAAATGATCTTGAGTAAGATTAGTAATGGAAAGGCTACTCATTGCATCATCCACAGATGCCCAGCTTGTGCCTGCAGTTGCCGAATGCCAAATTCCACCGCTCACACTGCCTGCGAAAATACTTTGTGAATTATCTTTATCAATTAAGATTGCTCTGGTTCTTCCTCCATAGTTTTTGGGTCCGAGTTCTTCAATATTAAAAAGGGATGTTGTTCTCAATGAAGCGTTCTCTTGCTGTTTGCGAATAGTTTCATAGGGAAGGCGATGAATTTTTCCGTCCTTGTCTTTTTTCATTTCATACCATTGAGCAAGCCAACCGGGGTCAGTTGAATTTTCTTTTTCACCGTCTGCTGAATTCCAGATTGCGCTCCATGATTCTTTTTGCAGAAATGAAATGTTTTGTGCCATTAAAATATTTGATATAGCGAGGATAAGCGCAAAGAGGAGAACTTTTTTTTTCATATAAAGGAGAATGTTGTTGCGAAGATAGTTTGAATACAGCATACCATGAAAGATGGAATTGACTGCTCAGGTTTAAATTTTTATTAAAGCAAATAAAGAATCGTGAACGTTATTTATTCCCCCAACACTTTAACTACTTTTATCTCCATCATAAATTATTTTCAAACCCAAATGAATTCCAATAAAAAGCTTTCCATAATTATACCCGCCTATAATGAAGGCAGAACCATTCACCGCATTCTTGATAAAATAAAAGAGGTTGAATTAATTGATGGGGTACAAAAGGAATTGATCATTGTTAATGACTGCTCAAAAGATGAAACCGAATCTTCAATTCAAAAATATATTTCAGACAATCCTTCATTAGAAATTAAATATTTTAAGCACGAAATAAATTCGGGTAAAGGAGCAGCATTGCATACAGGTATTTCAAAAGCAACCGGAGATTACGTGGTAATACAAGATGCAGATCTTGAATATGATCCGCAGGAGTACAATATTTTATTGCAACCAATTCTTAATGATTTTGCCGATGTTGTTTTTGGTTCTCGCTTTATGGGAGGCAAGCCGCACCGGCTACTTTTTTACTGGCATTCCATAGGTAACAAAATGCTGACTGCATTGTGCAACATGTTCAGTAATCTTAACATGACCGATATGGAAACGTGTTACAAACTTTTTAAAAGAGAGATCATTCAATCTCTTCCTCTAAAAGAAAAACGGTTTGGTTTTGAACCCGAAGTCACTATAAAAGTTTCGCGGGTACCTGATGTAAGAATTTATGAGGTTGGTATTTCATACTACGGGCGCACTTACGCCGAAGGGAAAAAGATTGGTTGGAAGGACGGGCTTCGCGCAGTGTATTGTATTTTCAGGTATGGATTGTTTGATTGAAATATCACTATTCACTGTTGATTAACCTTGCGCATTTAATTTTACAAACTTCCACATACACCTTCAATTGATTCCCAAAAAAATAGCTGTCATTATTTTTATCGCTGCAACAATCGATTATATTTTCGGATTGTTGGTAACGGTTATGGATGTTGATGCTGCTCAATATGCAAGCATGAGCAGGGAGATGTTCGTGAATAGCCATTTCTTTCAAGTGCTGAATAACGGTGAAAATTACCTTGACAAGCCGCCATTAATTTTTTGGATTACTTCTCTGTCATTTAAAATATTCGGTGTATCGGGATTTGCTTATAAGTTGCCATCATTTCTTTTTACGCTCATTGGAGTATACTCAACTTTTAAACTTGCAAAGTTTTTATACAATGAAAATGTGGGATGGATTGCTTCCTTGATTCTCTATACCTGTCAGGCATTTTTTCTTTTCAATAACGATGTGAGAACAGATACGGTGCTTACCGCATGCGTAATTTTTTCTTGCTGGCAATTAATTTTATTTTCTGAAAATAAAAACTTTATAAACCTTGCACTTGGTTTTGCGGGTATTGCATTTGCTATGCTTGCAAAGGGCCCCATTGGTGCTGTGGTTCCTGCTTCGGCATTGTTTGCACAATTTATTTTTAAACGAAACTGGAAAGCATTTTTTCATTGGCAATGGTTTGCCGGTATTATCATCACCTTGATTTTGTTGCTGCCAATGGTGATTGGCTTATACAATCAATATGGAATTGAAGGCCCAAAATTTTTTTTCTGGACACAAAGTTTTGGAAGAATAACAGGTGAAAATGTTTGGAAGAATGAAACAGGCTATTTCTACTTCACCCATGTTTTCTTATGGGCATTTTTACCATGGAGCTTGGTTGCTGTAATTGCTTTGATCAAATACTTTATTGAGCTTTTCAAAAAAAGATTTAAGCCCGATTCTTTGAGTGAAGTTTATACCATCGGTGGGTTTTTGTTGCCATTAATTGCACTTTCACTTTCTCACTATAAGTTGCCGCACTATGTGTTTGTAGTGTTTCCGCTTTGCGCAATTTTTACGGCAGCATTTCTTGAGCGAAAAATTGCAGATGAAAAAAAATCAAAAGCATGGCTGGTTTATTTGCAGGCATTTGTTTCATTTGCAATGCTCTCTTCAATTGCTATTATAATTTCCATGTGGTTTACCAATGCAAATATTTTGCTTTGGATCATTTTATGTGCTTCCGTTTTGTTCGTATTGTATTTGATTTTTAAGGGAAAGAATAAAGCTCAAAAAATAGTATACCCCTCATTTATTGCCGCTCTTACTGTAAACCTGATTTTGAATGCTCATGTCTATCCATCATTATTGAATTACCAATCAGGATCACAATTGGCAACTAAAGCAAATGCAGAAAAAATTAATGAACCTTTTTTTTACTATGGAAATTACCAATCTTATGCATTCGGCTTTTATGCTCAAAGAGTAATGCGGAATATTGGGATTGAAGAAATAAGAAAATATAAAAGTGAAGGAAAATCTATTTGGGTAGTAGGTGATGAGGAAGTATTAAAGATGGCAGAGCGCAATCATCTTAAAATTCAGAAAATATATTTTGCAGATGATTATCACATTACAACGCTTACTCTTAAATTTCTGGATCCCCAATCGAGACCTCAAACATTGAGAAAAATCTACTTGATTCAAATCTGATAGAGAATTTATTGCTTAATCGAAATACATTTCTTCAATCAGCGATTTGTATCTTTCAACAATTACTTTTCTCTTCAATTTCATTGTTGGGGTTAGTTGTCCTCCTTGCACGGTCCATTCTTCAGGTACCAGATGAAAACGCTTGATTTGTTCTGTATGCCCAAGGTGTTTGTTTTTATCATTCACTAATTCCTGGTAACGTGCAATTATTTTCGGATTCTTCAGCACTTCGGTATTTGAAACAAACGGAACCTGATGCTGATCGCACCACGATTTTAAATGCTGGAAGGATGGAACTATCAAAGCAGAAACAAATTTCTTTGCATCACCTATTACCATCATTTGCTCAACAAGAAACGATTCTTTAAAAGTATTTTCTATCGGTTGTGGAGCAACATATTTGCCGCC
>JAJAYG010000199.1 GCA_026786335.1 Chitinophagales bacterium
AAACCGTAGATGGAGACTTAACTTATTCTTGGGACTTTGGTGATGGTACAACAAGTGATGAGGCAAACCCCGATCATTACTACGATCATCCCGGTGAATATGATGTGTGCCTTACAATTACTACTGCCGATGGATGCACTGCGCATACTTGCCATCTTGTAATTATTGAGGGTGAAGAAACAGAATGCGTTGCATCATTTGAATTTGAAATTCTCGATAACTTAGGAGTTCACTTTTTCGAAACCGTAGATGGAGACGTAACTTATTCTTGGGACTTTGGTGATGGTACAACAAGTGATGAGGCAAACCCCGATCATTACTACGATCATCACGGTGAATATGAAGTTTGTCTTTTTATAGTAACTGCTGATGGTTGTGAAGCGCACTACTGTCACCTAGTAATTATTGAGGGTGAAGAAAATGATTGCGTTGATGAATCGGTGATTGATCTTAATGTTGAATGCATCACAGTTTACGAACCGGTATGCGGCTGTGATGGTGTTACTTACATGAATGAATGTGTGGCATACCATTATCACGGAATACTATCATGGACTGTTGGTGAGTGTGATAGTTTGATTGGCGGTGGTGGTGATAAACAAAAACTTTATGTGTATCCAAACCCAGCTGTTGATCATGTAACACTGAGTTATTATTTGAATCAGCAATCAGATTTGCAGATTCAGTTATTTGATCTGGAAGGAAAAGAGTTGCTGATTATGAATCAAACACAGGCAGCAATAGGTTGGCATTCATACTTCGTAAATACATCACTGCTTTCAAAAGGAATGTATGTTGTGAAACTGAAGGCAGGAGATCAATTGCAAACTTCAAAGTTGGTATTAGGGAATTAATTAGGATTAAAATTTACTATCATTGAAATGCCGCGAATGATCGCGGCATTTTTTTTTATAAATATCAATTCTTGATTTTAAATTTATCACCAGGCAAATGAATTGCAATATCAATTTCATCGGCGCCAATTAAATTATGATCGCTGTTGTGAATATTTTTTGGGTTTGAAAAAACAACAACTTCACTTACACCAACAACAGTGGCTGAATCACCCTGAACTATTAATGCAGTTGATTCATCAATACCGATGCATTGATAATTCGGATGATCCATTATTGCAGATAACATTCTGTTGAATCGGCTGCGGGTGATAAAATGCTGATCAATGATAATTGAATCGAGTAATCCAATTCCGGGTTTAAGTTCAACATTCGCACTCCTTATTTTATCGAAGGTTGCTTTATAAGCAGTATCTAACAATTGATTTCCTGTGATCATCATTTCACTCATGAGTGAAGCGCCTGCACTGGTGCCGCCCACTGTTGCGCCATTGTTATAAGCTGTTTTTATTGCTTCTATTATTCCTGTATTAATTGTTAATCGCATAAAACGATTTTGGTCACCACCGCAGATAAAAATAATTTTTGCTTTGCTGAGTGAATCAATTCTGATTTGATTGTTAATTGAAGCTGAGTCAATATTGATTGCTGCTTGCCCTGTAAGTTTTTGAAGCTGATCATTGGTCCACATGTAAGCGCTGTCATCATACTCACTTGTTAGTGGGATAATAGCAATAGTTTCTCCTTTTTTCCATCCCGAAAGATCAACCATCTGCTGCATCAAAGTATCATCTCTTTCACCACCACCAATGATGAAAAGAATTCCTCTTTTATCTGGCGCAGTTTTAATTTTTTCAGGAACTGAAGTGCAGGAATAAAAATGAATTGTTGTGATGAAGAATAAAATTATTTTGAACTGAAGGGTGGTTTTCATTTCTTAAAAATAAAAGAAAGTTGGTTATTTCTTTTCAAATTTTATTACACAAAAATAGTTTTATCATTACTGAAAGTTGATAATCAAGTTCATTTCCTTCAAAAGAAATATTGAATTTTATTCGGGAATCAAACCAAGCAATCGCGAGTGCTCAATTGCCTCTTCGCTATGTGCAAAATAGCAACAGGCCACTCCTGTACTTTCAATTTTATTTATCATTTCTTTCACTACAGATTCATTTGACTTTTTTACCCGCCGTAAATAAACTGCATAAATTTTTTCAGGAAAATGCTTCACCACAGAGGCGTATATAGCCGGGTCTTCCTGTGAATCATCGCCCAATAAAATATATTTTTGTAATGGATAAGATTCGATAATGCGTGCAATGCGAAAGAATTTAGCACTGTGTTTTCCCTGACCCGATTGCAAAATTTGCCTCAATCTTTTTAGTTCATTCAATAAGTAAATGCCCGGAGGTAACTCATGATGCCGTGAAAAATCCCTGATGTAATCATATAAATTCCACTCACTGCTTGAAACATAAAAAAAGGGATTCAATTCGTCTCCTGTTGCTCCTGCTTTTGACAACAATTGATAATGCCTCACCACTCCCTCAAAAGGTTTTCTGCTTATCGCACTTTCTGTAAGCAACACAAAAAGCCGCTTTCGAAAGTTGGATGAATGGGAGATTAAAAAAGTATCATCAATGTCAGAGATGCAGGCATATTGATAAACATGGGGAATAAATATTGACCCTTCGCCTGTAGCCAGAATCTTTTCACTATTTACAGGATCAACAAGTTTGGCAAACAATGGATGCCATCCTGTTGCCGGTTCTTGATTGGGTTTCCATTCAAAATGAAAGAAACCATTCGCTTCTGTTTGTACATCAAAAGTTTGCTCATTCCATTGCAATCTAACTGTTGCATTTGGATAAGGTCTCACCAGAAAAAGACGTATCAAAGCAAACATATTTGTGAACTTATTCCCTACAAATCTCTTGCGGTTTAAAGGACTCAGTTTTAACACATGACCATTTACCATCAATAGTTTTGTATCGCCATAGCCCGTATAAACTTTTACAACCGGGTGGTTAGTAAGTTGAAACCACTTCAAAATTGTTTTACCAAAAAAAATATTCAGTGAACGTTTCATTTTTTTTATTGTCTTTTGTGCGTTTAATTTCAAGCAACTAAAAAAAGAAATGAATACCGTTAAGTCATTAAAGATATTATTTGTTGTAAATCTTGTATCAGGGTCAAAATCAAAAATAGATTACAGAGCGATTATCAGCTCCTATTTTCAAGCGCTTCCACACTCCATTGATTTCTTTTTTTTAACAGGCAAAGATGATATCGAATCTTTGAAAGAAATCATTCAGCGAATAAAACCCGAAAGAGTGATAGCTGTAGGT
>JAJAYG010000200.1 GCA_026786335.1 Chitinophagales bacterium
CCAATCGCCTATCCAGATTTTCCAATTTATTTTTTGAAGAAGAATTTTCAGAAGTGAGCGAAAGAATTATTTGCTGCTGCGCTGTTGATTCACCTTCCAATTTCTGTTTTTGGGAAAGAAGATTGTTTGCCTTTTCGTCGGCAACATTTTTTTGGGAAAGAAGATCACTAAGTCTTGAAGATGATTGATTGCGCAGTAAAAGATATCCAATTCCGAAACCTAAAACAATTCCAATGATGAGGTAAATGATTTCCATAATTTTTATATGAAATATATTTTCGCAAATAAAGGTAGAAGAAAATTTAGCTTTTCTTAGTGCGCCATAGTGGAAATTCGCAATTGGCAATTAATGTCACCCTAAGTTTATCGAAGGGCGAAATCCGAAATTAGTTTTATTCATTCCAAATCTCCCAACTCCTCTCTGCCTGCAATTCAAGCATCTCCAATCCATTTTTCACGATTGCTCCTTTTTCTTTTCCGTTTTTCAAAAATAAAGTTTCATCGGGATTATAGATGAGATCGAAAAGCAAATGAGAGCGGGTAATGAAATCATAATTGAGCGGTGGACAATCATCAACATTTGGGAACATACCAAGCGGCGTACAATTGATGATGATTTTGTAGTGGCGTAAAACATCCTCATGCAGATCTTCATAGCGCAATTCTCTTCCATCGGGATTTCGGCTTACAAAATCATATTCAATTCCCATCTTCTTCAATGCATACGCCACCGCTTTAGAACTTCCGCCGGTTCCAAGGATCAATGCAGATGAATGAATTGGTTTTAAAATTTTCATGATTGATTGCATGAAACCATAAGCATCGGTATTGTAGCCAATTGTTTTTCCGCCAATGATCTTAATGGTGTTTACAGCTCCTACTTCTTTGGCAACATCTTCAATTTTATCAAGAAAAGGAATCACCAATTCTTTGTGCGGTATGGTAACATTTAAACCTGCAAGCTCAGGGTTTTCCATAATTACAGAAGGAAACAGATCGATGTTTTCTATAGGGAAATTCTCATAAACACACTCAACAATATTTTCCTTTAAAAATTTTTGGGCAAAATAATTTTGTGAGAATGAATGCGTGAGCGGAAAACCTATGAGGCCAAACAATTTCATTTGGATTTTGGATTGTGGATTTCAAATTTACTAAAAGCTAAATAAAATTCTCACTCAAAAATTTAAACCCACAAGGCGTTCAATCTTAAACAACCTTCTCTTTTTCCAAAAACCATTTCATTGTGTCGCCCCTTAATCCAACTCTTAAAGTTTCGAGAGGGATTACTTCGTTCACGGGAATGTTGCCAAGGTTAACATCGGTTCCCAAAAGTTTAATAAAGAATACCTGCTGTGCTTTGTTAGGTGCCTCCCATAAAATTTTCTCCGATGGAATTTGGGTTAAAATTTCTTCCACCAATCCTTCACGCACTTCACCGGTGCCGCGGTAGATTCCCACATTACCACCTTCACGAGCTTCGGCAATTACTTTCCATGCACCGGCATCCAATTCTTCATTCATCAATTTAATCCACTTGTAAGGCGGAATAATTTTTTCGGCATCTTTCGATCCCACTTCACTCAATACGGTTCTTGATTTTGCAAGCATGGAAATAATTCCGCACTTTTCATCGTGAGGAATATCCAAAGTACCATCTGAAACTTCGCAATGATTAATGCCATATTCATCCATTAATCTTTGATATTCATCAAGCGCTTTGTGAGCATAAAACCACTCGAGCAAACTGCCACCGAAATAAACAGGCATTTTGTATTTTTTGTAAACAGCAATCTTCTCTTTCAAGTGTGGCGTAACTGCCGAAGTGCCAAAACCAAGTTTAACAATGTCAACATACGGTTCGTTTGCCGAAAGAAAATTCTCAACTTCCTGCACACTGATTCCTTTATCCATAACCATGGTAACACCTGCACTACGTGGCTTTGCCGAACGTGCAGGCAAGCGATCTGTAACAAATTTCATCTGTTGTTTATTTGTATTGTTCAATAATGAAAGCAATCGAAGGATCACTTTTTAATTCGGGTGCAAATCTAAATAGCAACTTGTGTTTTGCGTAATGATTGCTTAAACCATCTTCGAGCCAGGCAATGGCTTCTTTTCTTTTACCAAATTTAAAATAGCAGATTGAGCGCAGGTAAGCATAGGATCCTACTGTTCCTTTTTCAAAGGCCGCAAAATCAATCAGGTTCAATGCATCTTCTGTGCAACCAAGGTCAATGAGAAAGCCGGCTAATTTTTCATAGTCGGTTTTGGTTTTCAATTTGGCATTGAGGGCCATCACCGATTGGCAGGTAAAAATGAATGGTTCAATTTCACCAAGATTGTAAAACGAATTTGCCATTGCCATTAAGTAAGTGGCGCTGTCGGGTAAAATGCGCAATGCTTTCTTATAAAAGTGAATCGCATTCTCCCAAAGTTTTTCTCTTTTAAATGTTTCGCCGATTCTAAAGTAGGCCTCGGAATATTTTGGATCAATGGTGATGGCTTTGCGATAGTAAGATCTTGCTTTGTTATAGTCTTTCAATTTCTCGAGGCAATAACCTACTGAGAAAAATAATTCTTCGTAGGGTTTTGAAAACTCAATTGCACGCTGAAACTGCTCTATGGCTTTATGATATTGCTTCAGTTGAAAATATGCATCGCCGCAATCGCGGTAAGCCAAATCACAACTTTCATTGATGGCGGTAACAAATTCATAACTCTCAATTGCTTTCTCATACAAATCAAGGTTGTAAAAAGCATTGCCGAGATTGTGCCATGCGAGATATGAGTACGGGTTTTTATCAAGTATCTCCTGATGAAGCGAAATACTTTCTTCATACTTATCGGCCAGTTCAACACTGTACCACATTCTGCTTAAAGCTTCTTCATTATCGTGAATGATATCCAAAACTTTCTTTAGCGAATCGAAAACGTTTTCATATTCATCACAGTCTTCATAAACATCGGCAAGTTCGAGCAGCAATTCTTCCTTATCAATTGGGTCGTTGAATTTTTCAATTCCTTCTTCCAATATTTTTATGGCTTGTTCATATTGTCTTTTACCGGCATATACATCTGAACGCAAAACATAGATGGTTGAATCAAAGGGATCCATCGTCTCGGCTTTGTCAAGTAATTCGAGCACCGCATTGAACTTGCGGTAATAAATAAGAAGGCTTGCTTTTCTAATTAAAAAGAAAGAAGAATAGGGATGTTGTTCTATTGCATGATCTAAAGCCCTGATGGCTTTTTTCCATTGCTCATGTTGCTCGTAATAACTTACAATGTGCTCAAAAATATTTACATCGAAGAACTGAGATTGGTGATTGGTCACCATTTCTTCATACTGCGCTACCGAAGCACGCACATCTACATTCTCCTCTTCAAATTCATTTTCTTCCATCTCTCAATTATTATCCCTGCAATTTAACTACAGAAGCGAATTTACAAAAAATGAAATACGCTTTTTTTTTCTTTTCAACATTTGACAACTCAGCAAATTAAAGTCTTCCTGATTTAATAAATGTGGTTAGAACTTAAAATTGAATTTCTTTGTGCCGCAAACTTTATTTTATGAAGGAAATATTTTTTTTCTGCCTCCTTTTATTTTCAATGCCGGTGTTTGCTCAGGAAAAAAAATACTGGCAACAGGAAGTTGATTACACCATAAGAGTAAAATTAGATGATGTAAATAATTTTTTAAGAGGAAACATTGAAATCGAATACACCAACAACTCGCCTGATACCTTGCATTATATCATGATGCATTTGTGGGCAAATGCTTACAAGAATAATTACACAGCATTCGCAAAACAAAAGCTGCAAAACGGCAGCACTGATTTTTATTATTCCGGCGAAAATGATCGCGGATTCATTGACAGTTTGAATTTTGTTGTAATGGGATTAAAGGCCACTACTGAAATTGATTCAGCGAATATTGACATTGCAAAAATCAATTTGCCCATTCCGCTTTACCCGGATAAAAAAATTGTGATCACTACGCCATTCAGAATTAAGATTCCGAAAACTTTTTCGCGCATGGGGCACATTGGTCAACAATACCAGATCTCGCAATGGTATCCTAAACCGGCAGTGTATGATCGCTATGGATGGCATGCCATGCCTTACTTAGATCAGGGAGAATTCTATAGTGAGTTCGGGAAGTTTGATGTGGAGATTACGCTGCCAAAAAATTATGTGGTTGCTGCAACAGGAGTTTTACAAAATAAAATTGAAGAAGAGTGGCTGAATAAAAAATCACAGGCAACAATTGATAAACTGAGTTCACCAATTTATGTAAATAAATCTGAGCGTGATTCTTTTCCTCCTTCATTACCCGAAACAAAAACATTGCATTACCTCGCCGAGCAAGTGCATGACTTCGCCTGGTTTGCCGATAAGAAATATAATGTGGTGAAAGGAAGTGTTGAACTTCCTTACTCAAAGAAAGAAGTTACAACATGGGTGATGTTTACTGATGATCAGGCGAATGTTTGGCGCAATGCAATCCATTATGTTGACTCTTCGATTTACTATTATTCAAAATGGGTTGGTGAATATCCTTACCCACAGGCAACAGCAGTTTATGGCGCGCTTGAAGCAGGAGGTGGTATGGAATATCCCATGATCACAGTGATCAGCGGCAGCAGCCGAACAAAAGATTTAGAAGGTGTGATTGCGCATGAAGTAGGTCACAATTGGTTTTACGGAATTCTTGCGTTCAATGAGCGCGAGCATCCCTGGATGGATGAAGGCATCAATTCGTTTTATGAGAATCGCTATGTAGAAACACGATATCCCGATGAAGGATTTTTCGCGGATATCATTCCTTCCATTGTAAAAACATTGGAGTTGGATTATCCGCATCACTATGGAAATTATCTCTTTTATAGCTTTTGTGCTGCGCCTCACAATGATCAGCCGATGGATATTAATGCAAATCAATTCACCACAACAAACTATGGCAGTATTGTTTATGCAAAAACACCGGAGATTTTTCTTTACCTGCAAAATTTTTTGGGAAAGGAAATTTATGACAGCATCATGCATGAATTTTTTGAAGAATGGAAATTCAAACATCCGTATCCTGAAGACATAAAAACTTTCTTTGAAATGAAAACCAAGAAGGAACTTGATTGGTTTTTCAATCAGTTAATTGAAACTACTGATCATTTGGATTACAAGTTGAAGAAGGAAGATGTGAGTTTACAAATAGGAAACTCAACCTACGATCAATTGATTGTAAAAAATAATGGCGAAGTAAAAGGCCCTTATTCTATTGCAGCATTCAAAGACAAAAACAAAGTGCGCGAAATTTGGTATGGCGGATTCAATGGCAAAATGAAGGTAACATTTCCGGATGGCGATTATGATTATTTTAAAATCGATCCTGATTACAGTTTGCCTGAAATAAACCGCAAGAATAATTTTTTAAAAACAAGAGGCGTATTAAAAACAATGGAGCCAATAAGATTTCAGTGGTTGGCAAGCATTGACAATCCCAATCGCACACAATTATTTTTTACACCACTCGCAGGTTGGAATTATTACGACGGCCTTACTCCAGGCATTGCTTTGTACAACTCGGTGATTGTTCCGCACAAAATAAATTTCATCCTTCTTCCTCAAATTGGTTTGCACAGTGGGAAATTTGTTGGATTGGGTGCAGTGAATGTTCCGTTCTATTTA
>JAJAYG010000201.1 GCA_026786335.1 Chitinophagales bacterium
GAACAATTGCATAAAGCACATAGGCAATGTCAATATGAATCCACGATGAAAGAATGGGAATGATGTAAAAACATGAACAGCAAAAAAATTGAGAGAGAAATTTAGCGAAACAAATTATAGCAACACAAAAAAAATTTACACTGCAATTTTCTTCAACACTTCTTTTGCTTCGCGCATTGAGTTCACCTCTTTGATCTGTATCATAATTGTTCTTTCCATTTGCCGCATGCTGCAGCGTGATGGATATTTTGAAACAAAGCCCAGCACCTGGGTAAAAATTTCGGAGTCGTAATAGAGTGATTCAGGGTTTTCAATGGTGTAGCATTTTAATGTTCCCCTGCGCTGTTGTAATCTTTCGAAACCAAGATGCTTGGCAATCTTGCGCAACAATACCCCATCAAATAATTCTTTTACTTCACGCGGAACAGGTCCAAAGCGATCGAGTAATTTTTCTTCAAAAGATTTTAAGCCCGCTTCATCTTCAATGTTGTCAAGTTCAGTATACAATGCCAATCGCTCATTGATGTTTGAAACATAATGATCGGGTATCAACATCTCCACATCTGAATCAATCGTGCATTCACGCACAAATTTTTTCTCACCGGTAACTTCTTCTTCAAACAAATCTTTGTAATCGGTTTCCTTTAGTTCACGAATTGCTTCATCCAGAATTTTGTGATAAGTATCAAAACCAATATCGGCGATAAAACCGCTTTGCTCACCGCCCAAAATATTTCCTGCTCCGCGAATATCCATATCGCGCATGGCAATTTGAAAACCGCTGCCGAGGTCGGCAAATTCTTCAATCGTCTTTAATCTTTTTCTTGCTTCACTTGTAAGAACTGAAAACGGCGGCGTAACCAAATAGCAGAATGCTTTTTTGTTGGATCGTCCCACTCTTCCTCTCAACTGATGCAGATCACTCAACCCAAAATTATTTGCATCGTTGATGATGATGGTGTTTGCATTCGGTATATCGAGACCGCTCTCAACAATATTGGTACACACCAGCACATCGTATTTGCGCTCAATAAATGCAAGCATTTTTTCTTCGAGTATGTGCCCTTCTAATTGACCATGCGCAACAGTGATGTCAATTTCGGGACACAATTGCTTAATCATTCCTGCCACTTCGCCAATGTCTTTTACTCTGTTATGTATAAAGAAAACCTGACCACCTCGATTGACTTCAAATTCGATTGCTTCTTTTATTTTATCGGGATCAAAAACCAAAACCTCTGTGTCAATCGGCTGTCGGTTTGGCGGTGCAGTGTTGATGATGGAAAGATCGCGCGCACCCATGAGTGAGAATTGCAACGTGCGCGGAATAGGTGTTGCAGTAAGGGTAAGTGTATCAACATTAGCTTTTAGTGTTCTCAATTTTTCTTTAGCTCCCACACCAAACTTTTGTTCTTCATCAATAATGAGTAAACCAAGATTTTTGAATTTAACTTTTTCTCCCATTAAAGAAGAAGTGCCTATGATGATATCAATTTTTCCATCGGTCAATTTTTCTATTACTTCCTTTTGTTGTTTGGAAGATTTGAAGCGATTGATGTAATCAATGGTACAGGGAAATTCGGCGAGCCGCTCACTAAAAGTTTTAAAATGTTGCATGGCAAGAATGGTGGTGGGTACCAGCACCGCAACTTGTTTACCATCGGCAACAGCTTTGAATGCGGCGCGAATAGCGACTTCAGTTTTTCCAAAACCAACATCACCACAGATCAAACGATCCATTGGAAAATCTTTTTCCATGTCGCGTTTAATATCATTGATCGATTTTATTTGATCGGGTGTGTCTTCATAAATAAAACTTGATTCTAATTCTGTTTGCATGTAACTGTCGGGTGAAAAAGCAAAACCTTTTGTTGCTTTTCTTTTTGCATACAGTGCGATCAACTCTTTCGAAATGTCTTTGACTTTCGCTTTTACTTTCCGCTTGAGTTGTTCCCATGCTTCAGTGCCTAACTTATTTACTTTAGGTGGAGTTGCATCTTTTCCTGCATACTTGCTGATCTTATGCAGTGACTGAATGCTCACATACAATAGATCACTATCACGGTAAACCAATCTCACGGCCTCCTGCAATTGACCATTCACTTCTACTTTTTCAAGCCCACCAAAAACACCAACGCCGTGATCAATGTGTGTTACATAATCACCCGGCTGCAACTCACGCAGCATTTTTATCGAGAGCGATTTGCTTTTTGAAAATCCTTGTTTGAGATGAAAGCGGTGGTAACGATCAAAAATCTGATGATCGGTGTAGCAGGCCACTTTTCTTTCGCGATCAATAAATCCTTCTTTGATGGCGAATGAAACAGAATGATAAACTACATCTGCTTTTAAATCTTCGAAGATTGCTGTGAGTCGGTTGAATTGATTTTTATTATCTGAGAAAAGCAGCGTAGTAAAATTTTCTTTCCTGTATTTTTTCCAATAGCTGATGAGCAATGGAAAATTTTTGTTGATGCTGGGTTGTGGTTCCAGATCAAATGCAAGCCAATCATCAGGAGTAAAGAAAAAATTTCTCCCAAACTCTACAGTAGTAAATGGTGAATAGTGAATCGTGAACTCTGCGGGTTGAATAAAAAAACTTTTTGGATTTAATTCAAGCGGGTCAACACCGTCTTCACCTAATTTTTTTATTGATTGGAAAAGTGTTGTTGCTTTTTCATTCAATGAAATAATTTTCTCTTTCAAAAATTTGAAATCATAAAACCAGATGGTAGTGTTGGCTGGAATAATTTCAAACACCGAAACTTTTTCGGCATCAGTAAATTGTGTTTGAATATTAGGCACAATGGTTACCTGAGAAATTTTCTTTTCAGATAATTGTGAGAGCGGATCAAACACGCGAATGGATTCCACCTCTTCACCAAACAATTCAATTCTAAAAGGCAGATCATTACCGAAAGAAAAAATATCAACGATGCCGCCGCGAATCGCAAACTGACCGGGTTCAAAAACAAAATCTACTCTTTCAAAGCCATAGGTAATCAGCATCTCGGTAATAAACTCTTCATCTAACTTTTCATTTAGTTTGATAAAGAGTGTTGACTTTTGAAGTGCGGCCGTATTCACCACTTTCTCTATCAAAGCTTCGGGGTAGGTAACTACAATTTCATTCTTTGTAATGCTGTTTGTAATTCTGTTGATCACTTCAGTTCTCAACTGAACATTGCTGTTAAATAGTTCATCAAAACTTCCGGGCTTTTTGAAAGAATCTGTGAGGAACAATACATCTTTTTTCTCCACAAAATGTTGCAGATCATTTTGAAAGTATGCTGCTTCCTCTTTATCATTAAGTACGATCAGTAAACTACCGTTTGCAATGGAGTTGAAAGCCGCAGCAACAATTGCTGAAGAAGAACCAACAAGGTTTTTGAAATGAAAATGCAAAGGATCCCCATTCTCCGTTTGAGTTGGAGGGGATAGCTTATTTACTATTGATTTTAATCGCTCATCTGCTGCATACAGTTGCAGCAAATCATGCTTGTTCACGCGGCAAAGTTACGTGGGGCAACCGAATTCCTCTATAAAAATATTATTAAGGTTAAATGAACGCATTTGGATTTA
>JAJAYG010000202.1 GCA_026786335.1 Chitinophagales bacterium
CAATTCAGGCAGTGATAGGAGCAGAGGTTGATTTAAATAAAAACCTTGAGCTTACATTGGAGCCTTACTGGAAAAGCTTTACGCAACTTATCAGCCTCAACAGGGAAAAGGTATTACCCAGCGATCCCGACTATCAGATCGAAACAGGTAAGGCCTATGGAATTGATTTTCTTGCCAAGTATAATTACAAGAGATATTATTTATGGTTTGCTTATTCACTCGGTTATGTAACAAGAAATAATGGGGAGCAGGTATATCCTCCGCATTATGATCGCAGGCACAATCTGAATATTGTTGCCTCATACAATTGGGGCGAAGATGCAAGTTGGGAGTTTGACATAAGGTGGAATTTTGGTTCAGGATTTCCTTTCACACTCACACAAGGATTTTATGAGCAGGTTAATTTCTTAAATGGAATTAATACACCATACACCACGCAAAATGGCAGTCTTGGAATTTTATATGACGATAGTTTAAATTCAGGAAGGCTTCCATATTATCATCGCCTTGATCTGGCGTTAAAGAAAATTATTCATGTTTCAGAAAATTCTGATCTTGAAATAAATGCCAGCGTGATTAACGTTTACAACCGGGCTAATATTTTTTATTTTGATCGTGTTAGATATGAGCGCGTAAATCAATTGCCAATATTGCCAAGTATTGGTGCATCATTTACTTTCTAAATAATTATTATACTTTGAGTTGCATCAAAGCGTTATTGCGGTAATCATCTTCGCACTATAACCATTTTCTACTTCAACCTTATTTCTTTTTTATGTTACTACATTATACAACTATGTAATTGCATGTTTATATCCTTTTAGCATTTACCACTGTAAACAACTAATAACAAAAGATTTTTGAGCACTTGAATATGAAAAGAATGAAGAGAGGAATTTTGATTAACCTGTTGCTTACATTTTCAATGTATGTAACTGCGCAACAGCAATCCGTTTATACCGATGTTGATGCTGATTTTAAGAAAGGAATTGAATTACTGCTACAAGAAAAATATTCTTCTGCAAAAGAGCAGTTTGAAACATCAATTACCCGAATACAAAAAGGTGATGAAACTGCAAACCATCAATTGCTCATTAATTCTCTTTACTACAATGCGTTTTGCAGCAAGCAACTTAATCGCCCCGATGCTGAACAATTATTTATTGATTTGGTGAATGATTATGAAACAAACCCAACAACCCGCCGGGCATATTTTCAACTTGCTGATATTTATTTTCAAAACAAGAAGTACGACAAATCACTTACGTGGTTAAAAAAAGTTGATGTAAATGATTTGAGTGCTGATGAATTACTTCAATATAAATTTGAAAGTGGAGTAAGTTATTTTTTTAAAAAAGACTTTGTAAAAGCAAAACCTTTTTTTGCTGAATTGAAAAATGAGAAGGGCGATTATTATTTTCCTTCCAACTATTACTATGGATATGTAGCATATAAACAGAATGATTTAAAGAGTGCAACAACGGCATTTAAAATTGTGGGCCAATCAGAGTTGTACAGTAATGTGGTTCCATATTACATGGCGAACATTAATTTTATGCAGCATAATTATGATCTGGCTATTGCAGATGCATTAACAATAGTTTCAACCGCAACTCCTTACAAAGCCGAATTAAATCAGTTGCTTGGTAAGTCTTATTTTGAAAAGGGGCAATATGAAAAAGCACTTCCTTATTTCGCGGCTTATGAAAGTGGTACCTCAAAAATTTCGAAGGAAGATTATTATCAAATCGGAGTTTGCCAGTATAAAGCGAAGCAATATGAGGATGCAATAATTTCACTAAAGCAATTAACTTCTTTAAATGATTCCATAGGGCAGAATGCACTGTATCTTCTTGGAGATTGCTATTTGCAAACCGGAAAAAAGAATGATGCAAGACTTGCATTTGATTATGCCTCGCAAATGAATGAGGATCTTTTTATTAAAGAGCAGTCTTCTTTTCAGTATGCAAAATTATCTCACGAGCTTAATTATCGTGATGTGGCCATTAAGTCATTACAAAAATTTATTCAAGGATTTCCAAAGTCGGTTTATGTCGAAGAAGCAAAAAAGTATTTATCCAAGGAATTTGTAAGCACAAATAATTATCGCGATGCGCTGGAGATAATAAGAACCATTTCATCAAAGAGTTCAGATGTAAGAAGAGCTTATCAAAAAGTTTCGTTTGGCAGGGCGACTGAATTGTTTAATGAAAAGAATTTTACAGAAGCCGATCAATTGCTTGATGAATCACTAAAGAACCCGATTGATGCGGGGTTGCAGGCAGCAGCTTATTTTTGGAAAGGAGAGGCCGCTTACAATATGAAGAAGTATGATGCTGCAATTCTAAATCATGAGCATTTTCTCGACCTCAATTCAAACAAGATTTCATTACCGGCAAATGTTTCTGCCACAAACTCACAATACACTTTGGGCTATTGTTATTTGAAAAATGAAAGTTATGAAAAAGCAAACTCAAGTTTTTTAAAGGTGCGCAAAAGTTTAGCGGGTGCTACTGATGCACAGGAAAAAAAAATATTTTCTGATGCCGCATTAAGAAAAGGAGATTGCGAATTCATTCTTAAAAACTATTCATCTGCGGCAAATGATTATGCATTGGTTATTGATAAAAAATTTATTGGAAGCGATTATGCACTCTATCAAACTGCAATGATTCAAGGGTTGCAGAATAAAACAACAGATAAAATTTCTTCATTAAGCAGAATAGTTTCAGAATTCCCTTCGAGTATTTATCTTGATGATGCATATTATGAATTGGGTGTGGCTTACTTAACAGTTCCTGCCTATCAGGATGCAGCACAGGCATTCAAACAAATAACTACAAAATTCTCAGCAGGAAGTTATGCCGTTCGTTCACATTTAAAACTGGGATTAATTTATTTCAATCTTAACAACAATGAGAAAGCAATTGAAGAATACAAATGGGTTATTTCCCGCTATCCTAAAACAGCAGAGGGTAAAGAGGCACTTAACGGTGTTCGGGAAATATATACCGATGCAGGTGATGCACAAGGATATTTAAATTTTGTTTCAAGTATGCCTGATGTTAATGTGAGCGATGCTGTTAAAGATTCAGTTGTTTATCTGGCTGCTGAACTTAAATATTCGAAAGGTGATTGCGACAAAGCGATTCCTGAATTTGGAAACTATCTTTTATCATTTCCAAAAGGAACCTTTGTTGTGTTTGCTCACTTTTACAGAGGAGAATGTTTGTTCAGGAAAAACGATTTTGATGAAGCACTAAATGATTATGAGTTTGTAGCAGATCAACCACAGAACCGGTTTTCGGAAAAAGCAATTTTGCAAGCTGCACGCATCAACTATGTAGAGAAGAAAAATTATTCAAAAGCTTACGAATACTATCAGCGTGTGAGCACTTCGGCAGAATTAAGATCAAGTGCACTTGAAGCTGCAAAAGGAATGATGTACAGTGCTTATTATTTGAATCAATTTGAAAATGCATCAAAAGCAGCCAATACAATTCTCTCATTAAGTAATTCGGGAACAGATGATCTGTTGGAGGCACACTTCTATCTCGCTAAAAGTTCATTTGCTTTAAAGGATTTTGATAATGCCTTTGCCGAATTTTCTATAGTATCGAAATCGACTACATCAGTTATTGGTGCTGAATCGGGTTACCGAATGGCTGAAATTTATTTTAAGAAAAACGACCAAAAGAAATCAGAAGAACAGGCTTGGAATGTGATCAAACAAAAACCAAATAACAATTACTGGATTGCAAAATCTTATTTGCTTCTTGCTGATATTTATCAAGCACAGCAGGATTTCTTTCAATCAAAATCAACTTTGCAAAGCATCATTGATAATTACAAAGGTTCTGATGAAATTCTTGCAACAGCAAAACAAAAATTGGTAGAAGTAAAAGCAAAGGAAGCAACACAGTCGAAGTTGTTACCAGATGTTACAGAGCCCGTTGATTCATTTATTATAGATAAATAAAACACAAATAAAGTGAGAAAACAATGTTGGAGTAAAGGGTTATCAATAATGGTATTTATTCAGGTTCTCTTGAATGGATATCAAACCGTTTTCGCTCAGGGAAATTTACCGAGTGAAGAAGTGACGATCAATAAAGTTTATCGCCCTTTGCTTGCCGATGCTGTAAAGATAGCCTCGCCTGCTGTGCCTGCTGCAATTGATTCTGCAAGCACATTGTTAACTTATGATGTGGCACCTCATGTAATCGAAGTGCCTTTTGTTCCTGCAGAAATAAAACCTGTTGCACTTGTAGCATTAAAACCAGAGCCAACACAAAATAATTTTATTAAAGCAGGTATTGGAATGCAGCTTACTCCGCTTCTTGATGTACATCTTTCCAATGGTATAAATGAAAAATTCAGTTATGGTTTAAATCTTAATCACCTTTCATCAAGCGGAAGTAAAATTAATTTTCAGGATCAAAGCCATACAGGAGGATCGCTTTATGGAACAAGCTATTTTAAAAACACTTCATTGTCGGCTAATCTTTCTTATGATCGTGACGTTTATCATTTTTATGGATTCAATGCTGATTTTTTTGATAGTTTACAACTGCTGAGTAAAAACCTGCTCAAGCAACAATTTCAAAACACAGCACTCTACCTTGGTTTTAAGAATACGAAATCGACGAAAAGCGACATTAATTATAATTTCGATTTTAATTTTCATTCGCTCAATCATCAGCTCTTTGGTTTAAATGATTCAACACAAAAAGAAAATTATTTTGAGTTTGATTTCGGAATCGCAAAACAAATTCAAAAAATTCACAGCGCGCATCTTGATTTTAATTTTAAGCGGGAAGATTTTAGATCACACACGGATACTTCAATAAATTATTTTTCCATTCTTCCAAACTATCAGATGAATACAAAGAAGGCATTTTTAAAAGTTGGAGTAAATGTAAGTGTGGTGGGGAATGAAGTAAATCTTTTCCCCGAAGTTGAAGCATCATACAAACTTCTTGATGATTACTTAATCCCTTATTTGGGAATACATGGAAATGAAGTTCCTAATACCATGATGGCAATTGCAGCTGTAAATCCATTTATAAATACTTATCAAGTTGCTACTTCAAAAATTCTCACCGGCTATTTAGGATTCAGAGGATCTTACGGAAACAATATCACCTATAATGCAAAACTAAATTACACCATACATAAAAATCTTCCTGTATATCTTCCTGTAAATATTAACCCAACTTATTTTGCAGAATCATTTTATTCAAAGGCAAATATTATTGGTGTTAATGCCGAAGTCGGCTTCAAGCAATCAGAAAGATTGAACCTTATGTTGAGTGGTGAGGCAAATTCTTATGATATGAATGGGAGCGATGAGCCATGGGGAATTCCAAAATCTAAATTAACTTTTGCAGCGAACTACAATATTCAGAATAAGATTTTTGTACAGGCTGATATTTTTGGTCAGTCGGGAGTTTCAACCATCATTCCGGCTGATACAATATCAACTCAACTAAAAGGTTTTGTTGATTTGAATTTATCCACAACCTATAATTATAAAGAGAACATTGCCCTCTGGCTTTCATTCAACAATATTGCAGCAATGAAGCAGCGTGAATTCTATAATTATCAATACTATGGATTCAGAGTAATGGCAGGCGCAATTTTTAAGTTTTAAACTAAAATGGTTTAAAAAGAAACGCCGTGGTGAAAATTCAACACAGCGTTTTAATTTATGAAATGATTTAAAACCTAACTCACCTTTGTTTCATCTGGCGAAATAATGCTGATGTAATTTCTTTCACCACGTTTGAGTTGAAAATTTATAATTCCCTTTTTTGTTGCAAAGATGGTGTGGTCTTTACCCATCATTACACCGCTTCCTGGAAAGTACTTAGTACCTCTTTGGCGAACAATAATATTTCCGGGAACAACTTGCTGTCCTCCAAAAAGTTTTACTCCTAATCGTTGTGCATGTGAATCGCGACCGTTTTTCGATGAGCCTTCACCTTTTTTGTGAGCCATTTTATTTTACTTGTTTGTGTTAGATAATTGTTTTAAAATTTGTTGGTTAATACTATTGTTAGTCAATAGAATCAATTTTAATTTTTGTTAGCGATTGGCGATGACCGCGTTTTAATTTATATCCTTTGCGCCTATTCTTTTTAAAGATAATTACTTTATCTCCTTTAAGATGTTCAATAATAGTTGCAGAAACAACAGGTGCTTTAGCATTCTTTAAAAGTTTTCCTTCATTTACCTGGAGCAAAATCTTATCGAATTTTACAGCGTCACCTACTTTACCTTCCAGGCGATTTACAAACAATTCTTTACCTGACTCTGCTTTCATTTGCTGGCCGGCAATATCAACAATAGCGTACATGATGTAACTGATTTTTTTAAGTTTGGGTCGCAAAGATATAATTTCAAGCCTTAATGCAAAATAAAATTTAACAATTCCTATTATAGAGTAATGTTAACTTCAAAACAGGCATATTTCATATTTACATTACTTTAGGTCGCTGTTTTAAAACAACCTAAGATGAATAAACTTCTATTATCAATTGCATTCGCTTTTATTTTCTCTAATCCAGTGCACGGTCAAACTACAATCACAAACCAAAGTGCGCTCGAAGTGGGAGATGTTCTTTCTGCGCAATTTACCGATACATCAGCGAGTGAAGGACCCGCCGGAGCAGGCCAAGCCTGGGATTTTAGCGATTTGCCAAAAGTGGGCCCTGAGGTTGCTATTCCTGTGGTATCTGTAGCAAGTACGGGTTATCAAAGTCAGTTTACAACAGCAACCATGGCAATAGACTATGAAGGAACAAACTTCACTTTTTTAAAAACAACTGATACAACAATGGAAATTACCGGAGTCGTTTCTGATGGTAATCCGTTTATTTATGATAATAGCGAAATCATTTTTAAATATCCTTTCTCCTACGCCTCATCATTTGCAGATACTTTCAGCGGTAGTTATACGCTCGATAGTGTTACGGTAAGCCGCACGGGAACTGTTTCTTTTTTATGCGATGCAAACGGAACTCTAATAATGCCTACCGGAGTTGTAAGCAGTACACTGAGAATTAAGTTTATTGAGATGATTACAGATGTTGCTCATTACGGAAATATAGCAGTAACCACAACAACAAACTCAACTTCTTATTTCTGGATGATTGCGTCTAATAAAAATCCATTGATGAAAATTACTTACACCACAAAAACAGCAAATGGAATTACAACAGAATCGGAAGAAGATTACTATTACGTTTCGTTTGTTTCGGTGAATGAAATTAACCCTGTGTTAACAGGGCTTACATTATTTCCAAATCCTACAACCGGAAATTTATTCTTTGCTTTTGACCTTGGTGAAGATGCGCAATTGAATTTAAGTGTTAAAAACTATTTAGGGCAGAAAGTAAAATCTTTAGGAGTGAAAGATTTGTTGAGAGGGAATCAGCTTATTGAACTTGAAACAGATGAATTACCGGCTGGTTTTTATCTGCTTCATATTGAAATGGAAAATTCGAGCCCAATTGTTGTAAAGTTTAGAAAGGAATAATTATATGAAACAATTAGACCCCGAATTATTGTTACTTGAATGCAGATTTAAAGCAGTGCGCAGCAGCGGGAAAGGAGGGCAGCACGTAAATAAAGTTTCAACAAGCGTGGAGTTATATTTTGATGTTATACATACTTCAATACTTACTCCTGAGCAAATAGAAACAATTGTTTTAAAGTTAAAGAACAGGATAAGTAAAGACGGTGAACTGATTGTAGTTTCTCAAAGTGAGCGTTCTCAGCTTGCGAACAAGAAGAAAGCAATTGAACGTTTTAATCTTTTAATTGTAAAAGCCCTTCATCAAAAGAAAAAAAGAATAGCAACCAAAATTTCAGTGGCAAAAAAGAAAAAAAGACTTGATTTAAAAGCAAAGCATGCCAAGAAGAAAGTACTTCGCAAAAAAGATTGGATGGAATGAGATTTATCACCTCGCCTTATAAATATTGCAACTTAGATTCGCAGCCTAACTAAGTATAAAATAATTTTCTAAAAAAATATTAAGATGCCTTACTATCATAAACTTGGTAACATTCCTCCAAAGAGACATACCCAATTTAGAAAAGCCAATGGTGAATTATATTCTGAACACCTTTTTTCTACTGAAGGATTCTCCAGTTTATCATCAATACTTTATCACAACCATCCGCCAACGGTAATTAAATATGTCGATGAAGCATTCTCAGTTCAGCCAAAAGTTATTGGCCCTTTACAAATGCTGCACAGAAGTTTTCAGGGTTTTAATATTCAACCTGATGATGATTTTTTGAAGAGCAGAAAATTTGTTCTGGTTAATGATGACGTTAGAATTGCGCTTTCTTCCCCAAAAAAATCTACTTCAGATTATTTCTGCAAAAATGGTGATGCTGATGAAATGATTTTTGTTCATGTAGGTTCTGGTGTTTTGAAAACAATGTATGGAAATCTTGATTTTGCCTATGGCGATTATTTAATTATTCCCCGCGGCACTATTTACCAATTTCATTTCAATGATGAAAACAACAGACTACTTATAGTTGAATCACCATCACCAATTGTGCCCCCTAAAAAATATCTAAATGAAGTAGGGCAATTGCTTGAACACTCACCTTATTGTGAGCGTGACATAAGAGTTCCAATGCAACTTGAAACATTTGATGAGAAAGGAGATTTTAAAGTTTACATCAAGAAGAAAGGGATTATGTATCCATATCATTATTTGTTTCATCCATTTGATGTTGTTGGATGGGATGGTTGCAATTATCCATGGGCATTTTCTATTCATGACTTTGAACCTATAACCGGAAGAATACATCAACCGCCCCCAGTTCATCAAACTTTTGAAGCAAGAAATTTTGTCGTGTGTTCATTTGTTCCGCGTTTGTTTGATTACCATCCATTATCAATTCCTGCTCCTTACAATCACAGCAACGTTGACAGCGATGAAGTACTCTATTATGTTGAGGGAGATTTTATGAGCCGCAA
>JAJAYG010000203.1 GCA_026786335.1 Chitinophagales bacterium
GAATAATACTACCATTCGAAATCATTAACTTCTATGTTCCTATGTGGTTTAAAATGTTTTACAAATAGGAGAATAGGATTTGACAACATAGATACATAGACCACATATCTAATTTTATTTATAAAACTATATTCTTAATGAGTTTACTATTTTGTTCAAAATATCAGCCATGACAAAGCAAGATTATAATGACCTCACTTACGAAATTATAGGTGCCTGTATTGAGGTGCATAAAGCATTGGGACCCGGATTACTCGAAACTGTTTATGCCAAATGCTTAGCTCATGAATTTCATTTGCAGGAAATACCATTTCAAAAAGAGTTGTTTATTCCGGTTGAGTATAAGGGCATTCAGGTTCAATCAGATTTACGCTGCGATTTTTTAGTTGAGGATGCAATTGTGTTGGAGATAAAATCAAAGGAAAAAGTATTGCCTATCGATGAAGCCATTCTAATTACTTATATGAAACTGCTGCAAAAACCAAAAGGTATTCTGGTAAACTTCAAGTGCCTGAATCTTTTTAAAGAAGGGCAGAAGACATACGTGAATGAATTGTTTCGAATGCTTCCTGAGAATTAGTTAATCAACAAATATTTTACAGGGTTTATAAATGTATCGCCCTATTCGCCGTCGCCATAAAACATGCTTCTTTAAATACTTCGGTATAAGTCGGGTGTGCGTGTGAGATGCGTGCAATGTCTTCAGCGCTTGCTCGGAATTCCATTGCCACTACAGCTTCGCCAATTACATCTGCGGCGCGTGCGCCAATAATGTGCACACCCAAAATTTCATCATTTGCCTCATCGGCTAAAACTTTTAAGAAGCCATCAATATCCATTGCAGCTCTTGCTCTTCCGCTGGCGCGAAATGGAAACGATCCTTTTTTGTAAGCGATCTTTTTTTGTTTCAACTCATCTTCTGTTGCACCTACACTTGCAACCTCGGGCCAGGTGTAAACAACATTTGGAATAAGGTTGTAATTGATGTGTGGCTTTTGTCCGGCAATAATTTCTGCAATCATCACGCCTTCATCTTCTGCTTTGTGTGCGAGCATAGCGCCGCGGATAACATCGCCAATTGCGTAAACACCGCTCACTGATGTTTCAAGATTTTCATTCACAGGAATTTTTCCCTTCTCCAAAGTGATCCCGATATTTTCTAATCCTAAATTATCAGTGTATGGTTTTCTGCCAACAGCTACCAAACAATAATCGGCGGTGAAATCAACCTTCTCTTTTTGATCCGCAGTTGCTTTAGCGGAGGCGGACATATTTTCGGCAGAAACAACAACTCCATTTTCATCAGCAACAGCACCGGTAACTTTATGTGAAAGAAAAAATTCAATTCTCAGTTTTGACAAACTCCTTTGCAATTCCTTTCCTAAATCTTTATCCATTGTTGCAATCAGTGAATCGAAGTACTCGACGATTTTTACTTTGGTTCCAATGCGCGCATAAAGACTTGCGAGTTCGCAACCAATCACGCCGCCGCCAATCACAATCATCTCTTTCGGAATTTCTTTGAGTGATAATGCTTCTGTGGAAGTGATGATTCGTTTCTTGTCAATTTCAACGCCCGGAATTGAGGATGGTTTGCTGCCTGTTGCAATGATCACTTTTGCAGTTTCAATTTCAGCAATACTGCCATCATCTTTTTTTACTGCAATTTTATTTGGGGAAACAAAACTTCCTGTTCCGGTAAACACATCAATTTTATTTTTCTTCATCAAAAAATTTAATCCTGCTGCATTTGTCTTTACCACTTCATTTTTCCTTTCAATCATTTTTACAAAATCCACTGAAAGATTTTCAAGATTGATTCCATGGGTGGAAAAATTATTTTTTGCATTGTGATAATGCTCTGTTGAATCGAGCAATGCTTTGGATGGAATGCAACCAACATTGGTGCAGGTGCCACCCAAAGTTGAGTAGCGTTCAATGATTGCTGTCTTCATTCCTAACTGAGCGCAACGAATGGCAGCAACATAACCGCCCGGCCCCGAGCCAATAACTGTAACCTCGTATTTCATGATTCAAAAATATTGAGCCGCAAATTTACTTTATCATCTTTGCCTTATTGGCATCTCTAAAAACTTTCCTCTAATCCTCTCTCCTTGGGAGAGATAAGAGTGAGGAAATAAAAGAGATGAGTTTTGAGAGATGCCAAGTGATGAAGAAAATAATTTGTGTTTTGCAATAGCGTTGTAACTATTTTCTTCGCACACTGTCACACTCTATAATATTTGTTTTATTATGAAGTTATTTTTATTCCCCTTATTGTTTTTCTGTTGTTGCATTAATCTTCATGCAGGAATTATACAGGGGAAACTCACCGACGAAAAAGACCAGCCGCTTTCTTACGCCACCATTTATTTAAAGAACACCACCATTGGAACTACTTCAAATGATGATGGTTTTTATTCCATCATTGCGCCGGCGGGTGAATACGAAATTGTTTTTCAATACATAGGATATAAAAAGTATTCGCAAAAGGTTTTGGTGGTTAATGAAATTTTGACAGTAAATATTTCATTGAAAAAAGAAAGTATTGAACTGAAAGAAATAGTAGTGGATGCAAATGCCGAAGATCCTGCTTATGCCATCATCAGGAAGGCACAGAAGAAAAGAAAATATTATCTCGATCAGGTTTATTCCTACTCCTGTAATGTTTACATGAAAGGCATACAAGGATTAACAACAATCCCCGAAAAAGTGATGGGATTTAACACGGCAAAGAAGGGGCTCGACTCAACAAAACTTGGAATTCTTTACCTCAGCGAATCAGAATCGCAATACAATTTTGAACGTACCAATAAGGTGAAAGAAATAGTTTATTCATCGAAAGTAAGTGGTGATAACAATGCGTTCAGCTGGAATTCTGCTGCGGCTTTTAGTTCCAATTTTTATGAAAACCTGATTCCGCTCGGCGGCATTACTCCACGTGGTTTGGTTTCCCCTATTGCTGAAAGTGCGTTGCTCTTTTACAAATACAAATTGCTGGGTTCGTTTTATGAAGATGGTTTGCTCATCAATAAAATTCAGGTTCTTCCAAAAAGAAAAACCGATCCTGTTTTCAGCGGCATCATCTACATCACCGAAGATTGGTGGAACATTCACTCAATTGATTTGCTGGTAACAAAAGAAGCACACCTTGATTTTATTGACTCGCTTAGATTTACTGAAACATACAATCGCGTGAATGACACGGCGTGGATGCCGATCAATCAAGTGCTGCAATTCAACTTTGCAATTCTTGGTATTAAAGGAGACGGAAAATTTATCGGTGTGTTTTCTAACTACAACCTTGCGCCAGGTTTTTCAAAAGATTTTTTTGATGCTGAAAGATTGAGAGTGAATGATGATGCCAACAAAAAAGATTCATTGTACTGGGAAGATCACCGTCCTGTTCCGCTCACGATCACTGAGAAAACAGATTACAAAAAGAAAGACAGCTTGCATGTAGTTGAAAATTCAAAACCATTTCTCGATTCAGTTGATAAGAAGAATAACAAATTCAAAATTCAGGATGTGCTGCTCGGCTATAACTATCAAAATAGTTTTCATAAGCTTGATTATAAATGGAAGAATCCGCTACTTGGATTATCGTACAACATTGTTGAAGGTTTAAACATCACACTCCGGAATTCACTCACCAAAGAATTTGAAGACCGCAGAAAATGGAATATCAATGGTGATTTACGTTATGGTTTCAGTAATAAAAAATTGGGAGCAAGAACTTCATTTACTTATGATGATGATTTAATTCATCAGCAGCAATGGCATTTTGAAGCAGGAATTTTCCCGACCCAAATAAATGGTGCCGAACCAATAAGTGAATTGGTAAATGCCGGCTACACGTTGGTTGCAAATCAAAATTTTATGAAGCTTTATGAAAAAAGATTTGTTGCATTTCAGCATAGGCGAGAATGGTTCAATGGCTTTCAACTTGCAACCGTAATCTCTTACAGCGACCGGTCGCCATTGGAGAATTCAACCGATTATTCTTTCGATTGGGTGGGTGACAATTCATTTACACCCAATAATTATTTCAATAATCCCAATGCCGATACATTGATGCGCACTCAAGCAATTGTGCTGAATCTAAAAGCAAATATCGCGATTGGTCAAACCTACGTCAGTCGCCCTGGTCGCAGAATTATTACCGGTTCAAAATTCCCGACCTTCAGTATTCAATACTCAAAAGGTATTCATGTATTGGGCAGTGATGTAAATTTTGATTTGCTCGAAGCCGGCATCACGCACGATTTTGATTTTGGATTGGTTGGCAGCGCAAATTTGAATTTTAATGCAGGAACATTTTTGAGTAATAAGGAAATAAGTTTCATCGACTACAAACATTTTCAAGCTAACCAAACAATTTTTGGTGCGCATTATCAAAATGGATTTCAACTCCTGCAGTATTTCGATCACAGCACCAATCAATCGTGGCTCGAAGGACATTATGAACATCACTTCGGTGGGTTCATTTTCAATAAAATTCCTTTGATAAAAAAACTAAATCTGCAGGAAGTTGCAGGTGCACATGCACTGCTTACCAATGATCTGCAATACATAGAACTTGATTTTGGAATTGAACACCTCTTTAAAGTTTTACGGGTTGACTATGTAGCTTCATTCGGCAATGATGGAAAATTACACTCAGGATTTTTGGTTGGGTTTAGTTTGAATGGTGCAATCTCTCTTGAATAATAAATTTCATTTGACCAAATCACATTTACCTTTGCACTAATAATTTTTTAGTGCACCATAATTCCATCATCCAACTATCACATCTCTCAAAATCATTCGGCGATTTTAAAGCCGTTGATGATTTGAATCTTGAAGTGCATCAAGGCGATATCTTTGGTTTTCTGGGTCCCAATGGAGCAGGAAAAAGTACCACGATAAGAATGATGTTATCGCTGATAAAACCATCGGCAGGAACCATTTCAATCTTCGGAAAAAATCTTTTTAAATCGAGAAATGAAATTCTGCGCCGCATCGGCTGCATCATCGAGAAACCAGATTTCTATTTGTATTTATCGGCTGAAAAAAATCTGGAACTGTTTGGAAAACTCTCGGGAATTGTTCCTTCCAAAAACAAAATTGCAGCGTTAATTGAATTGGTTGGATTAAAAGGAAGAGAGAAAGACAAAGTGAAAACTTTCTCGCACGGCATGAAACAAAGATTGGGAATTGCACAAACACTCATTCACGATCCCGAACTTATTATTCTCGATGAACCCACAACAGGTTTAGATCCGCAGGGAATTATCGATGTGCGCACACTCATTCTTCAACTCAAAAATGATTTTGGGAAAACTGTTTTGCTTTCATCGCATCAATTGAATGAAGTGGAGCAAATTGCAACACGCATGGCAATCATCAACAATGGAAAAACGATTGTGCAGGGCGAGGTGAGTGAATTGCTTACCTCACACGACCTTATTGTTTCTGTAGAAGTGAATGATGTTGCAAGAGCAGCAAATGCAATTGAATCTTCTGTTTGGAAAACAAAACTGAAAGAACAAATCAACAGTCAGTTCGATTTTAATATTTCTAAAAATGAAATTCCCGAACTGAATAAATTTTTAATTGAAAGGGGAATTGAAATTTTTGGAATGAATTACAAGAGAACCTTGGAAGATTATTTTTTAAAGATCACCCATAAATTATAGTCAAAATCTTATAAC
>JAJAYG010000204.1 GCA_026786335.1 Chitinophagales bacterium
CTTTAAGCATTTGTGCTTCTGATTTCAAATTAATATTTAACCGAATGTCGCCTTGCAGATTAACAGTGGTATCAAGATCAAAATAACCGAGGTAAGAAAACGTAAGCGCATAATTTCGTTTGGGAAGGGTGATGGAAAAGAAGCCGTAGTCATTGGATGAAGTTCCCGTTGTTGTTCCTTTTACACCTACAGTTGCAGCAATTAAACTCTCACCTGAGCTCGCATCTTTCAGATACCCGCTGATTGTGAATTTCTGCTGTGCGCCGGCAAAATGTGTAAGCAGTAAAAAGGAAAATATAAAAAGGGAAATCCCTTTTTTAAAATATTGGTTGTGCATGTATAACGCCTGCAAAAGTAGATTAGATGGGATGATGTATGAAATAAGTTTGTGTTAATAGTAATGTTGCTGTGAGAAAATAAAATCTTATTCCATCGTTAATAACATCACTATGAAAGTGTTTAAATTTATTAAAGCAAAATATCCACTCATAAATATTCTTTTCATTGGCTTATTGCTAATTTGCTTTTCCTCTTGTGTTGCAACAAAAAAAGATTGCCATGGAGGTACCAAACACCGGCAAGAAAACGGAATCTGGTTTTAATTATTGCTCAATTACTTTCTTCATTCCTTCTAATACCATCTTCCAGTTTTTTTCATGATGGTCGTGCAATTCTTGTGTAGGTATTGCACTTTGGGAAAGCGTGAAAAGAGTACCTTCAGGTTCTTCACTTAATTCATAAGTTATTTCGGCGTAGTTCTCAGGTTTATCTTCAGTACCCGACATCGAACTCCAGTAGTTATACTTGAAAAATTTTTCAGTTTCCATTGCGAGAATATTCCCTTTGTCTTCGTAAGATTTTCCTTCCCACATTCCCGAGTAAGTAATTGTGCTTCCAACTTTCCAATCGCTCTTGGCTTCTGTTCCAAAAAGATATTGTTTAATAATTTCAGGATTAATGATTGCATCCCAAACTTTTGATTTTGGTGCAGCAATAACTTTAGATGTTACAAGAGTGAAGTCATTCATAATGTTTAAAATTTATTTTACGCAAGTGATTTGATTGCATTGAAGACGTTTCAATTCAAAAAAGATTATTCGACTATAATTTTTACTCTGTGCCAGGCATTGTTCATGTATCCCTTAAAATTCCAAATATGCTTTGCATCTGATGGCTGTGTGTTGGAAGCAGAATCAAAAGCGCGGGCAATAATTACATGATCTCCTTTTTCTAATTTCAAATTTGTTTTCCAAAAAGACCATGTCCATTCCGATTTTTCATCTGTGATGATTGCAGTGGTCCATGTATTTCCGCCATCAGTAGAAACATCTACACGCGAGATTTTTTTTCCGCCTCCCGAAATTGCAAAGCCACGCACTTCTACTGATTCGCCATTAACTGTTTGCTCGACTTTCGGCGAAGTGATTACGCAGTTAACTGTTAGCTCATTAAGTTGCAAACCGCTGTTCCAATCAACTGTTTCGGGTGTTGCTTGTGGTGGGAATAACCGGTAAGCATGATCTTGAAAATAGTTTAATGAAGGATGCTCGATCAATGTAATTTCTTTCACCCACTTTACACTTCTTGCACCAATGTACCCGGGAGTTACAATGCGCAGCGGATAACCATGTGTGGGCTCTAAAGTTTTTCCATTCATTTCAAAAGCAACCAGTACATCATTCTCCATTGCTTTATTAATTGGTATTGAACCGGCGAAACCAACGTTTTTCTCATTTCTATAAACATCATCTGCACCCAAAAATTCTACAAACTTTGCCTCTGATTTTAATCCTGCCGCTTTCAATAATTCATTTAACCGAACACCACCCCAAGTTGCATTTCCAACTGCACCCGATTGCCAGGGAACTTCTCCGGGAACAGGCGCAACAGCAATCAATTGATCGCGGCGGTTGCCTGCGCATTGCAGCGTTGCCATTACAGTATGTTTAGTGAAATCTTTTAAAAGTGATTGGTACGTAAATTCAATTTCGTTTTCAACCAATCCTTTAATTTTTAATCTGAAACTTTCAATGTTAATTAAAGGAATTGCACCGTGATTTCTAACATAAAATAATTCCTGCGGTGTTTCAAAATCATTGCATAAGTAATCAATTGATGGTTCTGCATTAACAGGATCATTGGTGTGAAATAAAAAACTCTTGTGCTTATTCATTTCCATTTTGCTTAAAAAGAAATTGCAAATCTAATTGCAACAAAACCAGCATTCAATTTATTCAATAATGAATTTGCCAACAGTTTTTAGTAAGTTATTATCAACCAACTCATAAAAATAAATTCCCGGTAAAGTGCCTGCAAGGTTGATTGAGTTATTAGATGTTGAAATATTTTCAGTCTTCAATAACCCACCAACAGCGCTAAAAATCCTAACAATAGCCGATGCCGAATTTGAGTTTTTGAAATAAATATTCAATACCTTACTTGACTGGTCGAAATTAGCATAAGGCAGACTTGAAATTTCTACAATATTTTCTAAGCCCGTAACAACACAACCATTTACCGGCGCATTTTTATAATCAAACTTTAATGAATCGCAATAAATCTTAGTTGGAATTCCACCACCTAAAAAGATATCAGAATTGTTAAGATAAAAAATAACATGAATGCCACCATTCATAAAGAACTTTGCGCCGGCTTTTACATAAATTGTATCAATGCCACCGCCTGTTGTCATTACTGCACCATGCTCCAAGAAAATATTATGAAACCCTCCGTCAGAAATCAATGTGTCGGGAGTGCAAACCCAAATTGGATCAAAGCCACCATTGATAGTTGTGGTAGCATTAACCACTACGGCATTTGAAGGAATTGCTCCAATACATTGTGCTTTTAACTGAACTGCCTGCAAGAGGATAATAATAAGAAACAGTAGATTTTTTTTCATGTTGATTTTGTTTTAAAAAGATTTGAGGTTAGCTATTTTCAATCATTCAAATGTAATAATATGGAAGTGAATTATTTTTTTCTATTAGTAAAACCAGTTGCGCATTTTTTTAAACATGCTCAATTAAACTTTTTGCATTCCTTTGGGAATCGAGCTAATTAAATTTTTTGTGTATTCCGAAGATGAACTTGAGTTGATCAATTCAGCAGCAATAATCTCTACTATTTTTCCATTCTTCATCACAGCAATGCGATCACTCATGTGCTTTACAACTGAAAGATCATGTGAAATAAAAATGTAAGTGAGTTTGAATTCATCCTGAAGTTGCTTGAGCAGATTCAACACCTGCGCCTGAACACTCACATCAAGAGATGAAACACACTCATCGCAAACAATCAATTTCGGATTCAAACTTAATGCGCGCGCAATACAAATACGTTGTCTTTCACCGCCGCTGAATTGATGCGGATAACGATTGAAAGAATCTGCAGGCAATCCAACTTTACTTAACAATTCCAATGTCAGCTCTCTTCTCTCCCTGTCATTAAAATAAAGCAGATGAACTTTCATTGGTTCCATAATCGCGTAACCAATTGTTAGGCGCGGATTGAGTGAAGAATAAGGATCTTGAAAAATTATTTGGATATTGCGGCGCATTATTCTCATGTCTTCTTTCTCCAAGTGCATCATATTCCTTCCCATGTAAATTACTTCACCACTTGCAGATTTTATCAGTTTAAGAATTGCTTTTCCTAAAGTTGTTTTGCCGCAACCACTCTCACCTACCAATCCCAATGTTTCTCCTTCTCTTAATTCAAAAGATACTTTGTCAACAGCATTTATTGTTTGATCTTCTCTGCTTAAAAAATTTCTCTTATGATTAAATTGAACTGAAAGGTTTTTAACTGATAAAATTATCGGGTTTTCTGAAATTGATTTTGCTCTTACTTTAGCTTCACTTTCCGAAATGATATTTGAAGTTTCATCCTTTTCTGCTTTTTCAATATTTAAAAAATCATTAATTACCGGCAACCGTCTAAGTCTTTTATTGAGTGGAGGCCTGCATGAAATTAAACCAATAGTGTAAGGATGTTTTGGGTTTAAAAAAATTTCTTTTGTAATGCCCTGTTCTACAATCTTTCCATGATGCATCACCAAAATTCTGTCGGCTATTTCAGCCACAAGACCCAGATCGTGCGAAATAAAAATCATTGACATTCGATTCGTACTGCGCAATTCATTCATTAACTCTAAAATCTTTGCTTGCACAGTTACATCGAGCGATGTTGTTGGTTCGTCGGCAATAAGTATTGAAGGATTACAACTCATTGCCATCGCAATCATTACTCTTTGCTTTTGTCCACCACTTATTTGATGGGGAAATGAATTATAAATACGAAGCGGCTCATTCATTTTTGCATCTGCAAATAATTTAAGTGTTTTCTCCTTTGCTGATGCTGCATTTAATTTTAAATGTAATCTCATTGCTTCTGAAACCTGGCTTCCACAAGTGAAAACAGGATTAAGTGAAGTCATAGGGTCTTGAAAAATCATTGAGATTTCCTTTCCACGATAATCCCGCATTGAGTTTTCTGAAAGACTGAGTAGATCAATAGGTTGAGCATTGTTTGTAAAATAAATTTCACCCGAAGTTATTTGCCCTTGATTTGGGAGCAGGCGAATAATGGATAGTGCGGCGGCAGATTTTCCCGAACCCGATTCACCAACAATACCTATTGCTTCTCCTTGATAAAGATCAAAAGAAATATTATCGACAGCGATAACAGACTGGCCATCACTATTAAACTGAGTGCTTAGGTTTTTGATTTTAAGTATCGAATCCAAAAAAATTCTTTAATGGTTTAAATGTAAGATGAAATTTATTCGGTGCTGCTTTATTCATTTTCTGCTTGCCACTTTTGGCTTGCATAAATCCAAGTTGATTTTACACTTATTCAAGTACCTTAAGCTGAGCCATCGGCATATTTCAACAATTCCTCTTTTAGGTATTAACTTTGCCATTAAATAGTTTAAATAAATAAAACCCAAATGACTGACGGACAATTTCAAAATAGCGAGCCTGCTACCTCAAAAGGAAACAATCGTTCAATTTTTTACATTCTAATTCTAGTATTACTACTTGGCGTTAATATCTTTTTGTATATAAAATACAGCCAGAAAGGAACTGAAAATACACAGTTGATTGAGAACCTCAATGCTGATAGTTTACGCATTGATCAACTCAACACTGAATACAATCAAGCTTTAGTTAGTATTGAATCTTACAAAGGGCAGAATGCACAGCTTGACAGCATGATTGCAGTAAAAGAAAAAGAACTGAAGCAGTATAAAAACAATCTTGCTTCACTTCAAAAAAGTAAAAAGATAACTGATGAAGAATTTAAAAAACAAAGCGCTGCACTGCAAACTATGGTGAGCGATTTGCAAAATCAAGTAGCACAACTTCAACAGCAAAATAATATTCTGATCAATAAAAATGATTCAATTGGAAAAACCCTTGCGGCACAGATTACGGCAAATGATAAGTTAAACGCTGATTATACAGTTGCCTCTAAAAAAGTTGCAGTTGGTTCCTTATTAAAACCAACAACCATTAATGCAACAGGAACAAAAAGCAAGTCGAGTGGTAAAGAAGATGAAACCAACAACGCAAAAAAAGCAGAGAAACTTAAAGTATGTTTTGATGTTCCGGCAAATGATGTTGCTGATGCAGGTGAAAAAACTTTTTATGTAAGAATTATTAAACCCGAGGGAATAACGCTCGGCAACGCAACAGGAATTATTACCAAGGCAGAAGACGGATCACAAATTCAGTATTCAACTACCACAACTGTTGACTATAGTAATGCTGCAACCAATGCCTGTGCTTATTGGCAACAAACAGAACCTTACGCAAAAGGTATTTACACTGCAGAAATTTATCAGGATGGCTATTTAGTTGGAACGCAAAAATTTGAATTAAAATAAATTCTAATTATAAAATTGAAGTGGCTGCCATAAAGAAATTATTTTATGGCAGCCATTTTTATTTTCAACCTACATTTATGTTTCAATAAATATATCAGGTAAAAAAACGTCAGCCATTTGACCTTAAATTTAAAAAATGAAAAAAATTCTGGTAGCAAATCGAGGTGAAATAGCAATACGGGTAATGCGAACAGCGCGGGAGATGGGAATAAAATCTGTTGCCGTTTTTTCTGAAGCCGATCGAAATGCAATGCATGTTCGATATGCCGATGAAGCGGTTTGTATTGGCCCTCCACCATCCAACCAATCCTATCTTCTAGGAAATAAAATTATTGATACAGCAAAAAAAACAAATGCAGATGCCATTCATCCCGGCTATGGTTTCTTAAGTGAGAACGCTGGTTTTGCAAGAGCTGTTAAAGAAGCAGGATTAATTTTTATTGGACCATCGGCTGAGTCAATGGAAATGATGGGTAATAAAATTGCGGCTAAAGAGACTGCTAAAAAACATAACGTGCCGCTTGTACCCGGCATCGCAGAGCCCATCACAGATATTGCGCATGCAAAACAAGTTGCAAAAGAAATCGGATATCCGGTTTTAATCAAAGCCTCTGCAGGCGGTGGAGGAAAAGGAATGAGAACAGTTGAAAAGGAATCGGAATTTGAAGAGCAGGTGAAGAGAGCAATAAGTGAAGCAACTGCAGCTTTTGGCGACGGCTCTGTGTTTATTGAAAAATATGTTACCTCACCAAGGCACATCGAAATTCAAATTCTTGGTGATCAGCATGGCAATGTTGTTTATCTTTTTGAAAGAGAATGTTCTGTTCAGCGAAGACATCAAAAGGTGATTGAAGAAGCGCCTTCTTCAGTTCTCACAGAAGAGTTGAGAAAAAAGATGGGTGAAAGTGCAGTTGCCCTTGCTAAAGCATGTGGTTATTACAATGCAGGTACAGTAGAATTTTTAGTTGATGATAAACTCAATTATTATTTTTTGGAAATGAATACAAGACTCCAGGTTGAACATCCTGTAACTGAATTTATAACCGGTTTAGATTTAGTGAAGGAACAGATTAACATTGCGCGCGGTGAAAAACTTCCTTTCACACAAAAAGATTTAAAAATTCACGGCCATGCAATTGAGTTAAGAGTTTGTGCCGAAGACCCTGCAAACAATTTTTTACCCGATATTGGAACGCTTCACACCTACAGAAGACCACAAGGCCCGGGTGTGAGAGTGGATGATGGTTTTGAGGAAGGAATGGAAATCCCTATTTATTATGATCCTCTGCTTGCCAAATTAGTTGTGCATGCCGACACACGTTTAAAAGCAATTGAAAGAATGAAGCGTGCCATTAATGAATTCGAATTGAGCGGGGTACAAACCACTTTATCATTTGGTAAATGGGCTATGCAACATCCAAATTTTATTTCGGGTGATTTCGATACTTCATTTATTCCAAAATATTTTAAACCCGAAATGCTGCAAACCGAACAACCTGATGAAATTCGGGTTGCAGCAATTCTCGCAGTAAATTTATCTGGCAATAAACCTATGGGTAAAAATTCCATAACGTCAGCCACCTCAAATTCTAAATCAGGCGTTTCCAATTGGCGAGGTAACAGAATTAAAGATTGAATTTTAGTAAAACTATTTTGACGTTTATCTGTTAACAGTAAAAACTTTGTATGCTACAATTACAACTTTTCCTTTTGCTAACAATTACAAATCCAAAAGTGTTGCCTAATATTTATGAGTTTAAAGTGAAATCAATTGATGGTGGCATCATTGACCTTTCACTTTATAAAGGAAAAAAAATTCTTATTATTAATACTGCTTCCAACTGTGGGTTTACTCCTCAATATCAAGATCTCGAAAAATTATATCAGCAATACAAGGACAATCTTGTGGTGATTGGTTTCCCTTCCAACGATTTTTTGTGGCAGGAACCGGGTACTAATGAAGAGATCGCGCAATTCTGCAGTTCAACTTACCATGTGACGTTCCCCATGGCTGAAAAAATAATTGTATCGGGAAGAAATGCTGCTCCCATTTATAAATGGCTTACTCAAAAAAAATTAAACGGAGTTGAAGATGCTTCTATAAGCTGGAACTTCAATAAGTTTTTAATCAATGAGAAGGGTGAATACGTAACGCACTTTGGTTCAAAAACAAAACCTATGGATGCAGCTATAATTGATGCAATCAATAAATAATCACTGACAGATAAGAGTGATTGTGGGTGTTATTATTTCATTGCTTTTATTACCAGCACGATCTTCAATATAAATTGTATAAAACAAACTATCCTTTATTCTACCGGGGATACAATTGAATTGTGAAAAAGTATATGCTACTTCACCAGAAATTGCCTTCACAGTTCCGCCCGGTGTAACATTTGGGATTTTAAAACTATCAGGATAACCGGTTCTGCTATCGGTAAAAAACATATTTGGGATGTCATCACTTCCAATATCGCCATCTCCATCAGTAAAGTTGAAATAGATTGTAATTGAATCTTCATTCACTTTTGCAATGTTGTTGCTTAAGGAATCAAAACCAATTGCAGGAATAATTGAATAGTCAGGCGGATTAAGGCACGAGGCAATAAAAAATAACAACGAAGAAACGGTCAGCAATCTTATCATAGCGATTCGAAATTAAATCAATTTTTATTACGCATTACTCATTGCAATTATCTTTTCATATTGCTTATCAAGTACAGGCATAACAGACAATCTGGATATTTTTAAGAGCAGCATATCTTTTAATTCTTTAATTCCCTTTATTTCTTTTAACGAAACTTCGCGCTTTATTATTTTAACAACATTCAGTTCAACTGCAATCCATGCTTCTATATCGGTTGTAGGATCTTGAAATGATTCTTTTGTCACCTTAGCAATTCCAACAACTGCCGAAATTTCTCCGCTGTGGTAAAACAAAACAAGATCGTTTTTTTTCATGCTGCGCATGTGATTGCGTGCTGCATAATTTCTAACACCGGTCCATTCAGTTTTTTTATCAGCGAAAAATTCTTTCCACCCATAGGTTTCGGGATCTGATTTTACAAGCCAGTAATTCATTTTAAATATTATAATTGAATTTTAAATTGAGACAGAAAAATATTATTCTTAAATTTATTTTACAACTACCAATGTGCCTGCCACTATATCGTGAAGTGCTTGCTTCTTCTCAGTAAAGCCTGCCATAATGTAACCGATACCCATAATTAGAGAAGAAATAATTTTTCCAAAATACCTGCCGGTAGCATTCAAAAAAGTAATTCTGTTTCCTTGCATATCTGTAACTTTTATATTGAGCGCCATCTTACCCAGCGTCGCTTGCTTGGTCGAAGACTCCATGAATGCATAATACAACCAATTCAAAACAATGCCCGAGGTTATAAGACCAATGTAAGCTGTTGCCATCATTGTAATCATTCCTGCTTGTGATGCTTCGTCC
>JAJAYG010000205.1 GCA_026786335.1 Chitinophagales bacterium
AATTGCCGGCTCATTCATCTATACAGAAAATGATCGCATTACCAAACTCCGGAAAAATATTATTGAGTTAGTTCTCACCGATCATCCGCTTGATTGCCTCACCTGCGAAGTGAATAATAATTGTGAATTGCAGGAAGTGGCAGCCCGTGTTGGAATAAGAGATGTGCGTTACCCCGAAGGAAAAAATCATCTCGGAAGAGGAAAAGATTTGAGTCATCCTTACATGACTTCTGATCTGTCAAAATGCATCAACTGTTTTCGTTGTGTGCGAGCCTGTGATGAGATACAGGGAGAATTTGTTTTGAGTATGGCAGGAAGAGGATTCGACTCGAAGATCGTAAAAGGATTTGAGCAGAATTTTTTTGAATCAGATTGCGTGAGTTGCGGCGCATGTGCGCAGGCATGTCCTACATCAGCCATCAGTGATGTGTTTGAATCGAAGAGCATTTCATTCGATACAAAAGAAAGAACAGTTTGTACTTACTGCGGTGTTGGATGCAATCTTGATGTTGCAGTGAGCAACGGAAAAGTAAAATCAATTCAGGCACCTTATGATGCCGAAGCAAATGCCGGACATACTTGTTTGAAAGGAAGATTTGCTTTTTCATTTTACAATCATGCCGACAGAATTCGCACGCCACTGATTAAAAAAGACGGTGAGTTTGTGGAAGCAACATGGGAGGAAGCGTATGATTTCATTGCCACAAAACTTACAGAAATAAAAAATAATTATGGCCCCGATTACATAGCAGGGATTTCCAGCGCGCGCTGCACCAATGAAGAAAATTATTTGATGCAGAAATTTATGCGCGCAGTTATCGGCACTAACAATATTGATTCATGTGCGCGTGTTTGCCACTCTCCTACTGCACTCGGTATGCAGCGCACATTCGGTACCGGTGCCGCAACAAATTCTGTGGTTGATTTGCAATACACCGATTGCATGATGGTGATTGGTGCAAACCCAACCGATGCACATCCTGTTACAGGAGCTAAAATGAAACAGCGTGCGATGAAGGGAAAAACCCTCATCGTAATTGATCCGCGAAAAACTGAGTTGGTTAAGTATGCAAACTATCATTTGCAATTGCGACCGGGAACTAATGTTGCGCTATTAAACATGATGCTTCATTACATTGCCAAGGAAGGTTTAGAGGATAAAAATTTTATTGAATTAAGAACGGAAGGGTACGAAGATTTCAAACAAAGTATTCTCAAACTCGATATGGATGCGCTGGAAAAAATTACCGGCGTAGATAAATTTTTAGTTCGTGATGCAGCCATCGCTTATGCTAAAGCACCGAATGCAATGAGTTTCCACGGACTTGGTGTTACAGAACATTCGCAGGGAACTTACACGGTAATGCTGATCGCCGATCTCGCAATGATCACTGGTAATATTGGAAGAAGAGGAGTTGGAGTGAACCCGCTTCGAGGGCAAAACAATGTGCAGGGCGCAGCAGACATGGGTTGCCAGCCGCATCAGGGCGCAGGATATTTTGATGTAACAATTCCTGAGTACCATGCGAAGTACGAAGCTTTCTATAGCGCAAAACTTCCGATTCATGTTGGTTATAAAATTCCGCAGATGTACGATGCATCACTTAACAACAAGTTGAAAGCATTGTGGTGTGTGGGTGAGGACATGGCGCAAACAGATCCCAACACACATCATGTTGTAGCAGCTTTAAAAAATCTGGAGTTGTTTGTAGTGCAGGAATTATTTATGACTGAAACTTCTAAGCTTGCACATGTAATTCTTCCCGGCGCTTCTTTCCTCGAAAAGAGCGGAACATTTACCAATGGCGAACGCAGAATTCAGCGAGTGAATAAAGTGGTGGAGCCGCTTACCGGAACAAAAGCCGACGGACAAATTATTGTAGAGATGATGAACCGCATGGGACATCCGCAACCTGCTTATGATCCTGAATCATTGCTGGAAGAAATAAATCAGATCGTTCCTTTCTTCGAGGGAGTTCATTGGAATGAATTGGGAAAGAATGGAAAACAATGGCCCGTGAAAAAAGACGGAACTGATACTGAGATTCTTCACATTGATTCTTTCAAACGCGGCTTGGGAAAATTCCAATACAATGATTGGAAAGAATCAAAAGAGATCACCGATAATGGAAAAGAATTTCCTTACATCATCACCACCAACCGCGAACTCGAACATTACAACTGCGGCACAATGACTCGCAGAACAGGCAACGCATTAATTCTTAAAGATGATTACCTGCTGATCAATGCAGAAGATGCAGCGAAACATTTCATCAATGAAGGCGACTATGTATGTGTTGAAAGTGCAAGAGGAAAAGTAGATGTGAAAGCAAAAATCAGTGACCAGGTAAAACCCGGTGTGCTGAGTTCTACTTTCCACTTCCCCGATATTATGATGAACAACATTACCTCCAGCATCAGCGACAGCGAAGCCATGTGCCCCGAATACAAAGTGGTGGCAGTAAACATTCGCAAAACAAAAGGCAGCAGGAAGAAGGTGTTGATGGAACAGGAATAGGTGGAGGAATATTTGGGAATGAAAATTTAAAACCTGCTGAAAAAAAATGTAGCAGGTTTTTTATTTCTCATGTTTTGCAAATGAATTTTATCAAACTCTTTTTTACTTAGCTTTGAAGCATCAAATTTTTAGCGATGGGTCCAGAGTCATTGATATTATTAATTGTGTGCGGAGTGGTGTTTTGCGGAGGAGGAATTCTTCTTTCAAAAGCCATTGCTCCCACTTCAGTTAACAAAGCAAAACTCGAAGCCTATGAATGCGGCATTCCAACAGAAGGCGGCTCGTGGGTGCAATACAATGTGGGTTATTATTTATTTGCACTCATCTTTTTAATTTTTGATGTGGAGTTGATTTTTCTTTTTCCGTGGGCAACAGTTTTGAAACAAGTTGGAATGGTCGCACTCGTTGAGATTTTGATTTTTGTTTTCATTCTCTTTTTGGGTTTGTTGTATGCATGGAAGAAAGGAGCGCTTAAGTGGCAGTAGAGAGTAGAGAGTAGAGAGTAGAGAGTAATGAATAATGCGTAATGAATCTTGTGTTTTGTCCCGAGTACTCGGGATGAATTTTGGGTTTTCAGTTTTGTGTCTTACGTCTTATATCTTACATCTTAAGTCCTGTATCTTGGTTCTTGGTTCTTTAAATAAAAAGTATGATTGAAACTATAAATCCATCTGCTCCGGCAGAAATAAAAGATTTCCCGGGTGAGATCAAGCAATGGCCCGGCGGTGGTTTTGTTCTTTCGTCAGTTGACAATGTGATCAACTGGTCGAGATCAAATTCATTGTGGCCTCTGGTGTTTGGTACGAGTTGCTGTGCAATAGAAATGATGAGTGCCGCCTCTGCAAAATATGACTGGAGCCGTTTTGGTTTTGAAGTGGCACGCGCATCACCACGACAAGCCGATGTAATTATTTGCGCAGGGACAATAGTTTACAAAATGGCGCCTGTGTTAAAAAGATTGTACGATCAAATGGCCGATCCAAAATATGTGATCGCTACGGGCGCATGCACCATTTCGGGCGGACCGTTTTTCTATAATTCCTATTCAGTAGTTAGAGGAATTGATCACATTGTTCCGGTTGATGTATACATACCCGGCTGCCCTCCAAGACCTGAGGCATTGCTGCATGCACTCATCACCTTGCAGAAAAAAATAATGTTGCAATCGAATTCAGCAAAAAAAGAATTTGATATAAGAAGATCATAATAAATGTTTCCCGCAGATTACGCGGATGAACGCAGAAATAAAAAAATAATTCTCTGGCAAATAAATCAATGATTCATTCTAAAATGAAATTAGTTTTTCACCTAAATCTTCAAGAATGCAGAGCCAATGTTTGCGCGATACTTTGCGCGAGTCATCCCTCTCCTTCGAAGAGGGAGCGAGGGTGAGGCCAATTAAAAACGAATTAACATAGTGATAAATCAAAAAGAAAATATTTCCATCACCAAAAACCCTCACCCAGGAAGAGCGAAATCTTGCGCGATACCTTTCGCGAGTCATCCCTCTCCTTTGGAGAGGGACCGAGGGTGAGGCCATAAACACAATCCATGACCACCGAAGAATTAAAAACTTTCATTTCCCAAAAAATACCTGAGGCGGTTTTCGAAGAAACGCAATTCCTGAATGTAATTATTGATGCAACTCATTTACGAAATCTTGCTTTAGCTTTACATGATGATGCTTCAACCGATTTCGATTATTTATTTTGTTTGAGTGGTGTTGACTGGAAAGATTTTTTTTATGTCGTTTATCACCTCACTTCCCGCAATCACAAACACACTGTTGTTTTAAAATCAAAAATCACTGACCGCATAAATCCTGAAATAGAAACGGTAAGTGATCTGTGGAAAACAGCAGAGTTTCATGAGCGTGAAGTTTTTGATTTGTTCGGAATAAAATTTATTAACCATCCCGATCTGCGCAGATTATTCCTCGATGATAGCTGGGGATTTCCATTGCGAAAAGATTACAAGGATGACGTAACCATTGTATCACTATGAGTTTGCTTGACGGATTAGTTACAGAAGCATCTGCCATCACCGAAGATGAGATGATCATCAACATTGGTCCGCAGCATCCATCAACACATGGTGTGCTGCATTTGAAAGTTAAACTGCAGGGCGAAACTATTTTAGATGTAGAACCACACCTTGGTTACATCCATCGCTCTATTGAAAAAATGTGTGAAGCATCGAGCTACAGAAATTTTATTTACCTCACCAGCCGCATGGATTATCTCTCGGCGCACATGAACAATCAGGCGTGTTCGATGGCGGTTGAAATGGGTTTGCAGGTTGAAGTTCCGCAGCGAGCAAAAGTGATTCGCATTCTCATGAGCGAGCTCACCCGGCTTGCATCCCACACACTGTGGTGGGGTGCTATGGGTTTAGATCTTGGTGCCATCACTCCGTTCTTTATCGGCTTTCGCGATCGCGAAGAGATCATGGATATTTTTGAAGAAACCTGCGGCGCAAGGTTGACCATGAATTACAATGTTCCAGGCGGAGTAATGATTGATCTTCATTCTAACTTTCAAAAACGGGTAAAAACATTTTTAGACAATTTCAAAAAACATTTGCCTGAGTATGATGAGTTGCTTACAGGAAATATTATTTTCCAAAACAGAACCAAAGGTGTTGGTTTTCTCTCAACAGCAGATGCAATTTCATTTGGTTGCAGTGGACCGGTTGCGCGCGGATCGGGAGTAAGTTGTGATGTGCGAAAGTGGTATCCTTATGATGGATATGAAGCAGTTGAGTTCAATGAATGCATAGAAACAAGCGGTGATTGCTATGCGCGCTACATGGTGCGTATGAAAGAAATGGTGGAGTCGGCAAAAATTCTTGAGCATTGGATTGATCAGATTCCTGAAGGTGATTTTCAAGCGAAAACAAAAAACGTGATCAAGCTACCTAAAGGAGAATTCTATTCGAGAGTAGAAACTGCAAGAGGTGAATTGGGTGTGTATATCATCAGTGATGGAACTGCAAATCCTTATCGCATAAAATTTCGTTCTCCAAATTTTTCAAATCTCTCTGCACTTAAGCAAATGGCTGTTGGCGGAAAGATTGGTGACCTTGTTGCGATTATGGCAACACTTGATTTGGTGATTCCTGATTTGGACCGGTAATTAATTTTTCAACTGTATTTCTATTTTATATTTTCCTTTCCCTCACAATATTTTTCTTCTTTCTTTGCGCAACATGAACAACGAATCGCCAATGTGGAGCTTGGAAAATATTTCTCAGTCAGTTCATCAATTTCTTTTTTCAAATTTCAATAATTCGATTGCAACATTATTGGAGTTAGTGATTGTTGGGTTGCTCGTGCTGTTGCTATTTGTGTTACTCGGTCTCACCTTCGTCTACATGGAAAGAAAAGTGAGTGCATTTATGCAGATGCGATTGGGACCCAATCGCGTGGGACCAAAAGGTTTATTGCAAGCACTTGCCGACACAGTTAAGTTATTAATGAAGGAAGGATTAACGCCACGAACTGCAGACAAGTTTCTTTTCAACCTCGCTCCTTTTATTGTGCTTTGTGTTTCCATGCTTGCGCTTGCACCACTGCCATTCGCAAAAGGATTTCAGATCTACGACATCAACATAGGTGTGTTTTATGTTTCAGCAGTTTCATCTATTTCTGTAATCGGAATCTTAATGGCTGGCTGGAGCAGCAACAATAAATATTCTTTGCTTGGTGCTATGCGCAGCGGAGCGCAGATAGTTAGCTACGAACTTTCTGCAGGGCTTGCGATCATTGTAATTGTTGCACTCACAGGCAGCATGAGGTTGAGTGATATAGTAATGAGTCAGCAAGATGGATGGTGGATTTTCAAAGGTCACATTCCTGCTATCATTGCTTTTATGATCTTTATGATTGCAGGAACAGCAGAATTAAATCGCGCTCCGTTTGATATGGCAGAATCGGAATCAGAACTTACAGCAGGTTTTCATACTGAGTACACAGGAATGAAATTCGCAATGTTCTTTTTAGCTGAGTATGTAAACATGTTTATTGTTTGCGGAATTGGAGCCACACTTTTTCTTGGAGGATGGATGCCATTTCACATTGGCAATTTTTCTGCCTTTAATCAAATAATGGATTTTATTCCTTCCATCATTTGGTTTTTTGGGAAAACATTTTTTCTTGTATTTGTAATGATGTGGTTTAGGTGGACGTTTCCGCGATTACGTATTGATCAGTTGCTGACTTTGGAATGGAAATATTTAATGCCGATAAGTTTAATGAA
>JAJAYG010000206.1 GCA_026786335.1 Chitinophagales bacterium
ATCCACATCCCATCCTCGATCCCAAGAGAGGAGTAAATCTCTTTTAATAATTACTTCTGATGTTGCGAATGATGCGCCCCTTAAATTACTCGTGCAAGTTTTATCTCCTGTTTTCCCTCTAAAACTTCCGTCTTTATTTTTATGAAGATAGATGGTGCAGCCATCACGTGAGATCAATGAATCGGTTGTGAGTGAAGAAATTAATTCCGCATTCTTCCACGCACCTGTGAATCGCAAAGGCGATTTCATTTCAAAAACATCACTGGTGATTGTTGAATCATCCTTCAATGCAACATGATAAATTCTTTGTCGGTAAGGTTTCTCTTGTGATGTGGCAACTGCCTGTTCAACATAGAGCCAGAAGCCATCCTTTTTATCACTCCAAATAGGAGCCATGTGCAAAACGATATTAAAATAATTGGTGTCATTCTTTGCTTGCAATTCGCTGCTGAAATTTCCCGCCATAAAAGATTTGAGCATCAGCATGTCTCTCTCATTCAATTTTGGTTGCGCTGTGGATGATGAATAAATAATTGCAATTAGAATTGTTGAAATAAAATATTTCATGGCTAAATTTTTTTACAAATGTATTTTAGAAATTAGATAAATTATTTTCGGGAGTAAGAAACTATTAGAGATATTTCTTTTTCAACTCCTCAACAACTTCAGCAACAGCAGGGCAAATCATGGTGTTGTGATAAGTGATTGAAAGTTTTTGCAAAATATTCCGCTGTTGTGTGTGCGGATAATTTCTGCAAGCCGAAGGGCGGTCTTCATATACGCCACAGTAATTATCACTGCCCAAAAAAGGGCAAGGCATTTTTTTGAAAACATAATCGCCATCTTCATCAATGCGCAAATATTTTTCGGTGAATGAAGATGGTTTTTCAGAAAAATGTTTTGCCAGTCGCTCTATGTCTTTGCCTTTTAAAAGTGGCCCTGTTGTTTTGCAGCAGTTAGCACATTGCAAACAATCAATGTGAGTAAATGCCTGATCATGCAATTCATTGGTGACCACATCGAGATCGGCAGGTTTTAATTTCCTTAACCGATCCAGAAATTTTTTTGTTTCTGCCTTTTTGCTTTTCGCAATTTCAATTTGCTTTATGTATTCGGGAAGCATGATGTGGCGCAGTGCAATATTTTATTTTAGATTGCTAAAATCAGCTCAAAAAAATATTCTTAAATCACTTCGATAATCTCAGCACGACAACCGGATAGTTATCACGCTGAATGTATTTTTTTTGATCGCGAGATGATTGATAAATAATTTAATCAGTGTAAACATTACTCAAAACTTGTAGCAAGTAACCTCACTTGAATTTGACCGGTAGAAAAGCAATGATGAAACATCATCAATTTCATATTGAGGATCTTTATCTTTTCCAAAACTGATCTGATCATCTTTTGCTCCTGTGGTTTTATTGATCTTTACCAAACCCCATTCTCCTTTATCCAATTTTGTATTCATGAACATAAAATTATCAGCCGATGCCGATGCATTATATCTCTTGGTGATCATCGCCATTTCTGCTGTGGCTGCACTCATGCTTGCAGCACTTACCTGATTACATAAATCGCCAAACCCTGCATACATCGCACGATAACCGGGATCAGTTTCATTTACTGCAGCGCCGGTAAAAGCAGCTGATGCCGCACCATATCTCATTGCATCATACGAATGCAACACAGCGCTGATTCCGTAAACCGCTTTTGCAAAATTGCTGATGGAGGGAGCAGGGTAGTAGCTGTGATAAATTTGTTTCCCCGAAAAATCGAAATGTGTAATATTTTGGTTAGAGGAAAGAACCAAACCGTTTTCTCTTATTTCAAATAATTGCGGAGTTTCATTTCCATCGAACTTAATTCCTGTTGCAATGGCGGCCATTGTTCCTGCATTCGCATTTACTTTATACAATGAATTATCACTGGTAGAATAAGCGTAAATATTTTTATCATCTTCTACTCTCAATACACTTTCAGTTCCCGATGCTTTAATTGATTTAGGAAAAACAGGATCGCCTGTTGTGATGCTTAGAATATTTATTTCGTTGGTTGTTAAATACAAAACGCCTTTATCAGTCATTCTTATTTCTTCCAGGGTTCCTTTTACTTTCAAAGCTTTGTCGAGCATGAATTCGCCGGTAGAAAGATTCACGATGTTGATTGAATAATTTCCTCCCTGACTTTCCATTGCAATCACTAATCCTTTTTTAGAATAGCAATAAGCTTTTACGGTGCCATTGAGCTTAGCGCCCTTTTCCCATTTCTCAACACCTGTTTCATAATCAAACATGCTGATCTTTGGTTTTACAATATTGTTCAATGAATCAATTCTGCTTGCAATGATTAATCCTTCGGGGTCAAAAATTATTTTATCTACCAATCCACTTTGCTTGGCTACACTCTTCCATCGCTGTGTTCCATCGCTTAATTTGTAACTCATTGCATAAGTGTTGTTCAAAAAATAAAATTCATCAGGCCGAACAGATCGCAACAATTGCACTTCAGTTTTTGATGCCGACATGTTGCTGATTTTTGGAGCCGGTTGTTTCCAGATTATTTCACCTGTACCGGTATTCACTTTATAAACGCCGCCATTGGTTGCAACAATGATTGCATCTTTTCCATCTTCCAAAGGCTTGCCCTGAATTTTTTCTCCAAGTAATCCTTTCCCGAATAAATTGCTCTTCTGCCATTTGATTTGTCCGGTAGCAATATCAAATACAGCAACAACAGGTTGGTAACCACCGGTAACACCATAGATTAAAATGTTTCCAGTTTCATAGAGAATGTATCTGCTCACCACACCGTTTATTCCTGCATCTTTAGAGTTGCAAACGATTTTTCCGGTGAGCGAATTAAGAATCACTTGCTGTGGCAGATTTCCTTTTCCAACAATCGCAACATAAGGTGTGTTTGCGATTACTTCATAGTTATCTTCGGGAAGATTGGATAGTACAGGTGAAATTTGTTTCCATGCGATTTCACCTTTTGCAGGATCAATTCCATACAGACCACTTGAACCGGCAACCACTACAATACCGAGTGGCGTAATTCTTTCCCATTGGATGTTTTCACCAATGGCAATTTTCCAAACTGGAGTTTGCTGAGCAAAGATTTGTGTTGTGGAAATAAATAAAAGAAGAAGGAGGAGTTTTAATTTCATAAAATTTATTAAAGTTTGTTTTGAATAAACCAGCATTTTCTAAAATGGTGCCAGCTATTTCTACAAGTATAAGAATAAAATTTTTTTTGGGAAGGGAAAAATAATACTGCTAATTGCATTTTCCTATCATGTAAGTAACCCACGCAGCACCCCAATGCGGGAAGATCGTTTCATATTGAGCACTTTTATATTTTTCGTCAGCAATTAAAAACCATCGCAAGGCATTTTTTTTTCCGCCACCAAATAATTCTGGAGTATAAAAAAGGCCGGCTGCTTTTAAATAGTAGGCGCGAGGATTTTCGGGATTCAGTTCAATTGATTTTGATAAAAGGTTATTTAATGTTGTGTGATTGAATATTGCCCTCGACTTGGGTGCAACTGATATATACATCTGCAATGCAAATGCCTTCATTGCAATTACTTCTGAATTGAAAGGCTCAAGTTTGCATGCGGCATCAATCATAATCATTCCACTTTCAAAATATTTATCCTTAGATGATTTATCGCTATCCATTGTACCAAGCATTATATTGGTGAATGAAGCATAGTAATACGGCAGCCATTTACTTTTTTCAAATGAAGCGATCGTCTCAAATGCCTTTGCTGCTCTTATATATGCCGGAGCAGAAAAATTTGAGTCAATTAAATTAATGCATTGCAGCATTGAAGTTTCGTAGTTGTATTTCTGTGAGAAAGACAATTCAGCATTCAACAACATAAGCATCGAAAGAGAAACAATTCTTAATTGCGGGTGCATTTCAAAATCCAATTCTTAGATTCGGTAAAGATATTTTTTGATTGTGTTTGCAGGAAATAATTAACCGATTATTGTGAAAGTTTGGATTATTCAATCTATGTAATTCGATTGGTTTGTATTTTTACAATGTAATCTGTTGATTGATTTTTTTTTGAAACTTCGATTTAGTTTAAATACCGCATTATGGAATGGATTTTTTTTGCGCTCGCAGCCGCCCTTTACATCTACCGCTTTATTTCAAAAACAAATAAGGCAGCAGCAGAAGAAGCTGAAAGAAGAAAAAGGATGAATGAAGAAACGGGGAAGTCAATAGCTGAATTGCCGGCAGAGAGAGCAAAGACACCCGAGGAAGTGCTTGCTGAAGTTTTTAAAAACTTCGAAACCAAAACAAAACCATTTGCTCAGCAGGCAAAACCTGTTATTGCTAAATCCAATCCTTACACTAGCAAAACAACTACAAACACAGTTGCAAAACCAATCCAAAAATCTTTTGCTGCAAAGAAAAGGGAGCCTGTTCCATTCCTTACTAATGATTATAGTGCAGAATCAATTTTGCCGGAGGGAACGCCATCGCACATGATGGAAGATTACATTAAGAAAAGTGAGCTTTCCGATGGATATACTTTATCAGATTCTAGAAGTGAATTCAAAAAAAATTTTAACCTTAGGCAGGCTGTGATTGCTAATGTTATACTTACCCGACCTGAATGGTAATTAATTTGATTTAACTCTTAACTATTTTTTGAGTGTAAATATTTTCTCCTGCAATTAATTTTAGAAGATAAATTCCGCTGCTAAGAAAATTAACATTGAAAGACATTTTATTTTTTGCCTGCAATACTTTTTCTCCCATTGAGTTGAATATCTCAATATTAAAATCGCCATTACTTTTTTGTGGCAATGAAAAATTGAGTTGATCAGTAACAGGATTTGGGAAAATTTGCAGGGCATTATCTAAACTCAATTCATTCACGCTAACTAATTCACACAAAGTAGGATCAGTTGGATTCAATTCAATTTCATTTCCCGGAGTTAAAACTTTTCCATCGAAGGCAATGTAATCGGGTGCATAAAATTCACAGCGAAATGCAAGATTATTAAAAGCATTTGAACCTTGTGTTGCAATTCCATTGATGCCAACTGGATTCAGGTATTTCCAAACCTGATTTTCATCGCTGTCAATTTCAAAAAAATCTCCGCTTGGCCCCACACAAATTACAAATGAACCATTTGCCAATGGATTAACCCCTGAAATATTTTGTCCATAGAAATCAGTTTTTATCGGCGCAGTATAAATCCAGAAAGCAGAAGAAGGCGCATAAGCATTTACTCCATCAATAGAATAATTTCCATTGGCATCAACCGGTGTTTCAATGATGTCGATTGAAGAATAAGTTCCATCCGGTCTTCCCATTCCATTATTAAACACAATTACTTTTCCTGCATTAGGTATGCCTTGTGGAATAAATTGAACATTGTGCTGGCCATAAAGTTTTTTATCGCTAGTTAAACCTCTATCATAAGCAACCGCATTTCCCCAGCGGTATAAAAGATCTCCGCCTTTACCATGCATTCCTTCTGTATGTGAAGCAGCTTCTGCAGTTGTTGTTGAATGATCGATGATGTAGAACTCATTGTTG
>JAJAYG010000207.1 GCA_026786335.1 Chitinophagales bacterium
GGGATGGATATCGGCGATGTCCAATTGTCACCCAACGGTGAGCAAGTCGTTTATGTACTGGGAAACCCTGCCAATGAAAACGGCGAAACAGCCAATCCTGCCTTGTTGCAAACAACTACCGAACAGGCTATTTATGTGGTAAACAGTACCGGTGGTGAGCCACGAAAAATAAGCAGTGGCAATGCCCCGCGTATTTCGCCCCATGGAAATTTGCTGGCATTCATTTTAGGCAAACAGGTATGGCTTGCCTCGTTAACCGATACTGCCGCAAAGCCTCAAAAGTTGTTTCAATCCAGGGGTGGGCAATCAAACATACAGTGGTCGCCCAAAAGCAATGCAATAGCTTTTGTCAGCAACCGGGGCGACCATTCGTTTATAGGCGTTTATCAACTGGATACAAAAACGGTGCAGTTTGTTGAAACCAGTATTGATTTGGATGCTGATATTTTGGAGATGATAGCGAAAGAATTTTCGAGAGTAGGAAAGGGGTTGGGGGTAGAAAAAAAATCGGACCCCGATACGCTCATACGCATTACACAATATCAGGAGTTGACAATGATGCTGCGCCAAAACCTGCTTGATAAGCAGCGCATGGTGAATGCGATGTTGCGCAGTGAACATTTTCCTGCCGATTGCCACGATCGGTTGCGCATGATGATTAAAGATGTTAACTCACTGATTGATCACACTTCATTCAGTTTTGATCGCCTCGAATATTTGCAGGATACTTTTTTAGGATTAATCAACATTGAACAAAACAAGGTGATCAAAATATTTACAGTTGCTTCAGTAATTTTTCTTCCACCCACATTAATTGCATCGTGGTATGGAATGAACTTCGATATTCTGCCCGAACTGCATTGGAAATACGGTTACCTGTTTGCCATTGCAGCAATGATTTCTTCTTCGCTGGTAACGCTTTGGTTTTTTAGAAGGAAGGGGTGGTTGTAAACCAACAATCGCCTTAGTTTTTCTTATGTTTTTGGGGAATGAAAAAGCCCGCCTGCCCATATTTTGCAACTACATTTTGATGAAACCAAGCTACATTTTGCCTTTGCTGAGCTCCGCTTCGTTGAGGTGGTAGCTCAGGAACGGCTCAACCCTAGCTAAGTTGTGCCGTGACTTAGCTAAGTTGCGTGGACATGTAGATAGGTTTCTTCGAGATGTAGCTAAGTCACGGAATGACGTAGCTACATTTAAGCGTGAACTAAGCTCAGGAAAGGTTTTTGGGAATGAAAAAGGCGGTATTTCTTCATTCCCAACAATACTTCATTACCCAAAATAATTCTTCTTTTAAAAAAAGAAAACCGGCTCAAAGAATTGAACCGGTTTTTTCATTTCAAGAACTAAAATTATTTACTTACTACAAATTTCAAAACTTCATTAGCGCCACTGCCCGAAATTTTAACGAGGTAATTTCCCGAGGCAAGTTGATCTACCGGCAACGTTAGTGACTGATCGCCTACATTAAAGTGTTGTTTAATTGAAGAAATAATTCTTCCGTCAAGATTGCTGATATCTATTTGATAATTTCCATCAAGCTTAGCTGTAAAATTTAATTCGGCGCTGTTATTTGATGGGTTAGGGTAGATGGTAGCATTTCCGGATGCGGATACAGAAGTTTCATCTGTTAATTTGAATGGAGAGTCTGAAGCACTTAGACTTAATGTATAGCATGCTCCATCTTGATACACAGTTGAAATGGAACCCTTCACGAGTATTGAATATTTACCAATGTACGTGTTGTTTATAATAATCACTTCATTGGTAGTTCCTATCTCTTTAGATTTTCCAATTTGTACACCATTGTTATCATACAGAAACAAGTTATAGTCAAGCGGAAGATTGGTTAGTACTACCTTTATGTTGCTTTGATTGCCTGTGGTGGTAAATGTGAAATAATCTTTATCACCTTTTTCCTGAATAGGTGCCGATCGTGTTATTGAACTGCCTCCTCTAAAATAAAGTGATGAAGCCTGCTCGATTGTTTCGTTTGGTTCAAAACCATCGGGGCATGGGTCTGCAAATTTTGCCACGAAAAAATCATACTGATCTGTACCTTGTAAAGTATCTTTAAATGAGTTTCCGTATGCAATTCCTTCAACGCTGTTTGTGCCAGAAGAAATAAATACATTATTGTTTGCATCTAATTCCATAGTTGGACCATACCAACCTGGTTCTGTAACACTTTCAGATTTTTTACCACCAAAATAAGTTGCGTATTGCAATACTGAACCATCCCAATTAAACCGTAACCAAAAGGCATCGTTGTTTTTCTTGTTCTTTTTATCAAATGCCTGGCTGGTTACAAAAGCAGAATCACTTTTAGTGTAACCTGCAACATAAACTGGTGCTCCTTCAAGCGGAACCCTTAGAGAGCGGGGAAAATCAATATCATTACCACCAAAGTAAGTTGCCCAAATTTTATTGCAATTAGAATCGAATTTGGCAACAATGCCATCGCGGTTGGTTGTTGAATAAACGAAAGAAGTTTTCCATGCGCCCAGTGTTGCTAAGCCATCAAAACCAGATTCGGTTTGGCCGGTGAAATAAATATAACCATCTCTGTCACATCTTACATCACGACCACGCTCGTCACCTGTTCCGCCAAAATAGGTAATCCAGATTGGTTCACCTGTGGTCTTGTTCCATCTTGCAAGGAACATATCGTTTAATCCCGCATTGCTTACTTGGTAAGCATTTCCAGATGGGTTTCCATAATCAA
>JAJAYG010000208.1 GCA_026786335.1 Chitinophagales bacterium
GCGATTCGGTAGCAGAAAAGATTTTTACCGATATTTCTCTTAGATATAATTAACTTTTTCAAAATGAATTTTTTCACGTCTAAAATTATAGTCTTTCATTTCAAAAAAATATTCTCACCGAAAATAGATTCCTTTCCACACAAAAATTAGTGGTGCAATAAGCTTTCATGTTTTCTTTTTTCTTTGCACCAGAAATAATAATCCCGAACTCAGTACTCACAACTCATAACTCATAACTCAAACCTTTCTTGTACGAAACTTCATTTCACTCCAAACCATTAACTCAATTTACTTTTCTTGTAACCGGTGGTGCAGGCTTTATTGGCTCGCACCTCGTAGAATATTTATTGAAGCACGGCGCTGCAAAAGTTCGTGTGCTCGATAATCTTTTAACAGGAAGAAAAGAAAATATTGAGCTATTTAATAATCATCCTGCTTATGAATTTCAGCAGGGAGATATTCGAAATTTGGATGACTGCAGAAAAGCTTACGAAGGTGTTGATTATGTTTTGCATCAGGCAGCTTTGGCTTCTGTGCAGCGTTCGATGAAAGACCCAATTACCACTCACGTTATTAATGCAGATGGATTTTTAAACATGCTCATTGCAGCAAGAGATGAGAGGGTAAAAAGATTGGTGTATGCATCATCTTCATCAGTGTATGGCGATCACCCCGATCTGCCAAAGCAGGAACACAAAACAGGAAATCCATTGTCACCTTATGCAGTTTCAAAAAAGACAAATGAATTGTATGCTCATGTTTTCGGAAATTCATTTGGGTTAGAAATAATTGGTTTGCGCTACTTCAATGTATTTGGTCCGCGGCAAGATCCCGATGGACCTTATGCCGCAGTGATTCCTGCATTCATCCGCGATCTTAAAAACGGAATTGCTCCTGTAATCTATGGCGACGGAAATCAAACCCGTGATTTTACTTTCGTAGAAAATGCCGTGCAGGCAAATATCAAATCTTTGTTCACTGAAAATAGAGAAGCACTTAATCAGGTTTACAATATTGCTTTTGGTGAGCCGTATTCTATTCTTCAATTATTCAATTTGATAAATGAAGCGTTGAAAAAAAATCTTCAACCTCAGTTATTACCATCACGAACGGGAGATATTCTGCACAGTACCGCTGATATTTCAAAAGCAAAATTATTGATAGGTTATGATCCTGTGGTTGAGTTGAAGTCGGGTTTAAAATTTTTGATGCAGAATTAATTTAACCTTTTGAACACTTATTTGGGCAGGAAATTATCTTCGGCTTGAAAAATAAAGTTAAACTCATCTTGAAATCCCAAATGGAATCATATTTTTGCGCTCATTGTAAAAAAAACTACATGAAATTATTTTTCCGGATTGTTCTGGTATTTTTATTCTCAGCAAATTTTATAAATGCTCAATCAAGTGGAGGAAGCGGTTCAAAAAAGAATGCACCTTCGGAAGACGGTTACATTCAACAATCAGTAACTGAAAATAACCCGAACCTTCAATTAATGGGTGCTGATCCGGTTCAGGTAAAGGATGTTAAAACGCAAACTACGCCAGCTCCTGCTGTACCTCAACAAAGTAATTCGAATACCGGCCAACAAACCACAACCAAAGGTGCTAAGCCATTACCGCAAGATTCAAGCAAGCCATATATTGATACCACCAAACTTCCCAGTTCATTAATTTTTGGACATGACTATTTCAGAAATACAAATTTTCAAATGTTTAACCGCACTACAGATGCGGCAGCTATGGGGAATTATATTGTAGGCATAGGTGATCAAATCGGAATTAACGTTTGGGGATATTCAAGTTTTAGCGGTTCCTATACGGTAGATCAAACAGGTTCCATTATGCCCGAAGGAGTTGGGAAAATTTATGTGAAAGGATTAACACTTGATAAATCTAAACAGTTGATAAGAAGCCGGTTTGCAACTTATCTCGACATGCCTAATTCGCAAATTGAAGTAACTATAATTTACTCTAGAGTAATTGCTGTAAATATTGTGGGTGAGGTTTACAGACCCGGAACGTATTCAATTCCTGCCCTTAATACTGCCTTCAATGCCCTGCTTGCTGCAAACGGACCTACAGATTTAGGTAGTGTACGCCAGATTTTTATAAAGCGCCAGGGAAAAACAATTCAAACACTTGACGTTTACAAATTTCTTTTAGATCCAAACAGCAGCACCGATTTTTTTCTTGAAAACAACGATTACATTTTTGTTCCTGCTGTTGAAAAAATAGTTTCAATTGGAGGAGAGGTTAACCGTCCCTCTAAATATGAATTGATTGATGGTGAAGATATTTCTACCTTATTAACTTATGCTGGTGGCTTAACTGCAAAAGCATATACTCGTGCTGTACAAGTTAAACGATTCAGCAATGGTCAGTTTATTTTAATGGACCTTAATCTTGATAGTTTAAAGCAGGTGAAAGGAAAGTTCAATCTGATGAATGGTGATGAAGTATTGGTGGGTACAGTTCCAACAGATATATTTAAGTTTGTAAAAGTAAGTGGGGCTGTAATGCAAGAAGGCCAGTATGCTTATACAAACGGAATGAAAATTTCTGACGTGCTTTCGAAAGCTCACGGCTTAAAAGTTTCTGCAATGACTGACAGAGCTTACATCATCAGAAAAAAATCAGACCTCACTTCTAACTACATAACTTTTAATCCCTCAGCAATTACCGGTAATCCTGCTTCAGCTGAAAACCTCACACTTGAAAATCTTGATGAAATTTATTTCTTCGATAAAAAATCTTTTGTTGATACATTAAATGTTACAGTAAGCGGTGGTGTTCGCTTACCTGGAAAGTTTGACTATGCTGAAGGAATGACACTAAATGATGTACTCTACACATCAGGCGGATTAAAACCCGAAGCTGCCAATACAAGTGTTGTAATTTCGAGATATCAAAATGGTAACAGCTCGCCTCAAGTAGTACAAACTTTTCCTATTGACAGCGGCTTAGCTGTAACCGGCGGTGATGCATTTATTCTAAAACCCTTTGATTTTATTTTTGTTCGCTCTGTTGCAAAACTCGACAGTCAAATGGTTGTAACGCTGGAGGGTGAGGTTTTGTATCCCGGTGAATATGCAATTGCTGATAAAAACGAAAAACTTGTTGACCTTATCATACGTGCAGGCGGATTAACACAATGGGCCGATCCAAATGAAGCAACTTTAGTTAGACCCGATGATAATCGCGGAATGGTTTTCATGGATTTGGAAAAAGCTTTAAAAGACCCAAGCAGCAGATACAATGTTTTAATACGCCCGGGTGATCAAATTAATGTTCCTGTAACAAATGATATTGTTACTATTTCTGGAATGATCAATTACCCTTACAAAGATTCTTTAGGATTTTTAAATGCACCATATAAGAGCGGCAAACGTGCTAAGTGGTATGTTAAGAAATATGGTTTAGGTTTCGATAAAGATGCAAAGCGTGTTCATACTTATGTAGTGCAACCGGGTGGCGTTGTTGAAGACCCAAACAGAATCACTTTCATTCGCATTTACCCAAAGGTTCAAAAAGGTGCCTATGTTGTTGTTCCTTATACAGAACCTAAGCTCATTAGCGCTGAGGCAGCTGCGGCAACAGGTGCTACTGCGGCCAAACCTGTTGACTGGAATCAAGTTATCGAAAGTGCAATGATAAAAATCACAGGCTTACTTACATTGTATGTGCTTGTTACCCGAATCAATTTCTAATTTCATTTAACTAACTGTGTTGCCATTATGGCTCAGGATCAACAACAATATCATATTCGGCCCGCTTATGGTGAAGATGATGAAATTCAAATAGGCACTTTTTTTAAAGGAGTAAATGAGACCATTTGGTTCATTATTAAAAGATGGTACATCGTTTTGCTCTTTGTTGCAATCTTCTGCGGCCTTGGTGCTATGTACAGTATTTGGTATGGAAAAAAATATATTGCAACTTCAAGTTTTGGTGTTGAAGGTCAAAGTGCTTCAAGCAGTTTACTGAGTTCTGCAATGTCTCTTGCAAATGCGCTCGGCATTCAAACTTCAACTTCAAAAGGGAACACGTATAACAATAACTTTTTTGCCACACTTATTGAATCACGTAAAGTGATCAAGGAATCATTGATGACTGAAGGTGTAATGAATGGCAAGAAAGACTTAATGGCAAACCACTACATCACCTTGTACAAGTGGAGAGAGGGAAGCCTGTTGCATAAAGGCTGGAATAAGAGTCCCGGACTTAAAGATTTTTATTTTAAAAAGAAACCACTTGATCAGTTTACGCCACTAGAAGATAGTATCTCTAACATTATTTATAAGAGCATTGTTGATAATAACATTGAAATCATCTACGATGAATCTACTCCGTTTAACATAGGAATATTTACAACCCGCAACAGGGATTATTCAATGAATATGTTAAAAATCCTGCTTGATAAAGCAGCCAGCTACTATATGGAGAACGTATATGCTCTCAATCAAAAAAATATGCGGATTGCCGAATTTCGCGTTGATTCATTAGGAAGAGAATTAAAAAAGTTCGATTACCGGGTTGCCAGCCTTAGAGATCAGTCAAATAATACCATAAGGCAAAAAGGATTATTGAATGTAAATAATGCTGCACGTGAGCAAACGTTATTGAATGCACAGTATTCAGCAGCAGTTAACAATGTTGAACTTGCTAGAGTAACTATCTTAACATCGGTACCTGTACTCCAGATTATTGATGATCCTGCCTACTCCACAGAAGTATCATTTGTAAATATGACTATTGCAATCATTGTAGGTTTATTTCTTGGAATATTCTTTGGTTCAATTTATTTGTTTGTTCGCCGTGCAATTAACGTGTCGAATGAGAAAATTAAAAACAAGCTGGCGCAGCAACAAAACAATTCAGGTACTGCCGCTGCCTGAAATTAAAGCGTGTTCAATTTTTTTTCAAAGAAAAAAAGCCCGTTCATTCAGCACCCAGTTCGTATAGGTACTGATTTACACTCCCACTTAATTCCCTGCATTGATGATGGAGCAAAGAGCGATGAAGAAGCGCTTGGTCTCGTAAGAAGTTTGCAATCTTTAGGCTACACAAAATGCATTACCACTCCGCACATATATCAGGGAGTACATAACAATTCAAAAGAAAAAATTCTAACAGGTTTAGAAAAACTGCGTTCTCTTTTAGATCAGCATCGCATTACCATGCAAATTGAAGCTGCTGCTGAATATTATTTTGATGAACAGTTTTTTCAACTGATTGAAGAAAATAACCTGATGACTTTCGGGAAAAATTATGTGCTCTTCGAACTTCCATTCAATAATAAACCTTTAATGCTTGCCGACATTATTTTTAAAATGAATGTTGCAGGCTATCAACCAGTGCTTGCACATCCTGAACGCTATACTTTTTTTCATGAAAGAAAAATGGAAGAATATCAAAAACTTAAAAATGCCGGTGTACTCTTTCAATTGAATCTAATGTCATTGGCTGGTTACTATGGTGAACCTTGTAAGGAATATGCCTATGTGCTTTTAAAAAATAACATGGTAGATTTTGCCGGAAGCGATTTACACAGAGAAAAACATTTGCCCGCCATCGAATCTGCTTTGCATGACCGGCTATTGGCTGAATATTTTTCTTCAGGAAAATTATTGAATCACACACTTTAATTAATTCACGTTATCACTTCTTATTTACATTTGCGCACCAAAATTTTAAAAACAGAAATGAACAATATCGACATCAATAAAATTATTGCAATAGCGAAAGAAGCAGGCAAAGAGATCATGGTGATTTATGCACAGGATTTTTCTGTTGAACTTAAAGGTGATAATTCTCCACTTACCCAAGCCGATAAAAAAGCAAATGGAATTATTGTAAATGCACTGAAAGAATTGCACCCCGAAATTCCCATCATCAGTGAAGAAACAAAACTGCTTTCTTATGATGAAAGAAAAGGATGGAACACTTACTGGCTGGTGGATCCCTTGGATGGAACAAAAGAATTCATTAAAAAGAATGGTGAGTTCACTGTGAATATTGCTTTGATGAGTGATGGACAACCAGTGCTCGGTGTAGTGTATGCGCCTGCACAAAATAAAACCTGGTACGGAGTAAAGGGTGAAGGAAGTTTTATTTTAAATGAAGATGGTTCAAAAGTTTCTTTGAAGAAAGGAAGCAACTGGCGCAACCTGCAAAAACTAAAAGTTGTTGCAAGCCGATCGCACCTCGATGAAAATACTTTGAAGTTTGTAGAAGATTTAAAGAATGAAGGAAAGGAAGTTGACTTTGTTTCATCAGGGAGTTCATTAAAGTTTTGTTTGGTGGCTGAAGGAAAAGCAGATGTATATCCCCGCTTTGCACCTACGATGGAATGGGATACTGCAGCCGGACAAGCCGTAGTAGAAATAGCAGGAGGAATTGTTTTAAACTGGAATACAAAAGAGCGCTTACAATACAACAAAGAGAATTTACTGAATCCATTTTTTATAGTTGAGTTTCCTGCTTAAAAAAAAGTGAAAGCTTTTTTTTGTAAGATTAAATAAGTTCAAGCTTTGACTTCACTCGCATATACTTTTTTTATCTCCCGTCTTTTTCTTTTTAGAACTTTCTTTCTTCAAAAAATCTTTTTCTACAAATTCAAGTGTTGAGCCATTTGGTATTCTGTTAAGAAGAGAAGGATCTTTTGCAACTTCACGAAAGAAGTCAAACGTCAATCCAATATTTCGGGTTATGATTTCTTTTTTAGTCGTGGCTTAATACTTTTTACATCTTGTTTCTCAATCATGCACCACCAAAATTTTCCATCTATAAATTTTAGTGTTGGAAGAAGCTTCAATAAAATACCTGCCGCTGCTTAAATCACTTACATCCAAATCAAATTATGATTGCTGAAGGTGAGTGAATCTTTGTCACCACTGCTTGAGTACTTAAGTTTGTAGCAGATCCCGCAAGACCATGAACCACAAA
>JAJAYG010000209.1 GCA_026786335.1 Chitinophagales bacterium
GAGCAGTATTGAGAAAGTAAAAAATATTTTTCTTAGCCGGGAAAAAAAAGTGGAAAGGCAACAGGCAACGGTAGATGAACTAAGGAGAATTTATGCAGCTGATATAAAGGAGTTGGAGAAGTTGCTTGACAGAAATTTAAGCGCCTGGTATGAATAGCAGTGACCAACTTCATGTTGCATTATTAGAACCAATTGGCGGCCACAGCGGAAATGATTTTTACGATTTCGGCTTGTGTAAAGCTGTAGCAGATCAGGGAACCCATCTTGTTTTTTATACTTGCGATGAAACTACACTCGATACAAAATTTTCTTTTTCTTTTAAAACTGAAAAGCCATTTAAAAAAATTTATGGAAAGGAAAATAAATTAGTGCGCGGCTTGCGTTATGCAATCGGTTCTTACAACGCAGCCAACCATGCAGCAAAGGCAGGATTAAAAGTGGTGCACTTTCACATCTATCATTTTGCGATGCGGGAGTACCTGAATTTTTTTCTCTTTAAAAGAAAAGGATTTAAGATTGTTGCTACCATACATGATGTAGAAAATTTTGAGGACTTCGGGAAAGAAATTGATACCGGCAAATACGCAAAGTTTGAAAAAGTTATTGATCGTGTGATTGTGCACAGCGAATATGCAAAGCGTGCAGTAAAAAAATATTTCCCTTCCTTCCCCGAAGAAAAAATTCACATAGTTCCCCATGGCGATTCCGATTTTCTTTACAACTATCCCATTGGTAAAACGGAGGCAAGAAAAAAACTCGGGCTTCCCTTAGATCAAAAATTAGTTTTGTTTTTCGGGCAAATAAAAAAAGTAAAAGGGCTCGATGTGTTGCTGAAAGCGTGGGCCATTGTGCGTGATCAAAAGAAAGATGCAAAGTTGCTTGTTGTTGGAAGACCATGGAAAGTAGAGCAAGATTTATTTGACGGCATCGTGAAAGAAAAAAAACTGGAACCCGATTGCATTCTCAATTACAATTACGTTGACAATGAAGTTATACCCGCCTACTTTGAAGCAGCAGATATTGTAGTGCTTCCTTACCGCGAAATTTATTCGAGCGGCGTAATGATTCGCGCACTCGATTACCGCTCGGCAATTATTGCAAGCGATTTGGATACGTTTAAAAATATTATTGTTGAAGGTGAGAATGGCGTGTTGTTTAAGAATGAAGATGAAAAAGATCTGGCAGAAAAAATTCTTGCATTGATTAATGATGAAGAAAAATTAAAACACCTTCGCATCAATGCGAAAAAAACAGCCGACGAAAAATTCAGTTGGAAATTAATTGGTGAAAAAGTAAATGAGGTTTATAAATTGGCAATGAATGGCAGCAGCAACTGATTGTGTTTTAATTACCGGTTCGGCAGGCATGGTGGGCTCGCACCTGATCGATCATTATAAAAATTCACTACCCAAAGAAAAAATTATTGGTACTTGGTTTAAACCCACCATTGACTTAAACGATATTTTGAATTTGTGCAATGCCGTGGAGTGCGATGTGCGCGATGCTAACAAAGTTCATGACATTATTAATCAGTACCGCCCCTCAAAAATATTTCACCTCGCAGCGCAGAGTTACCCTACAGTTTCATGGGAGAAACCGAATGAAACCATGGAGATCAATTGCGGCGGCACCATCAACGTTTTTGAAGCGGTAAAAAAGATTCGAATTTCAGAACCCGATTATGATCCTATGATTGTGGTGGCTTGCTCAAGTGCAGAGTATGGTGCATCACTTACTCCCGAAAATACACCGGTAAAAGAATCGGTGCCGCTTTTGCCTATGCATCCTTACGGCGTGAGCAAGGTGGGGCAGGACTTGCTTTCATTTCAATACCACTACAATTTTAAGATCCGCTGCATTCGCGTTCGAATTTTTAATACCACCGGTTCGCGAAAAACAAATGATGTTACCAGCGATTTTGTACAGCGCGCATTCAACATTATGAATGGTGCCGAAAATATTTTCTTAACAGGAAATCTGGAAACCAAAAGAGCCATTACCGATGTGCGCGATCTGGTAAATGCCATGTTGCTGTTAGCCGATAAAGGAAAAGCCGGCGAGGTTTACAATGTGAGCGGCGAAAAAGTTTATCAGGTTAGAGAATTAATTCCACTCATCGAAAAAGCAACCGGCGTAAAACTGAATGTGCAGATTGATCCCAAACTTTTGCGCCCGAGCGATGAGCCAATCATCTTCGGCGATTCATCAAAACTAAAAAATGATACCGGTTGGAAACAACAGTTTACACTCGAAGAAACTATTGATGATATGTTGCGTTATCTTGTTTCAAAGAGCAAGAAATAGTTTTAGTGGTGCCACCACTCGAAGTGTATTGTTCAATTATTGCTTTTAGCTAAAAGTGGTGGCACCACTTGAGATTTTAATTTTTAAGAAAATCAGGTAGGTTTGCACAATGGAACTTCAATTGAGCCACACTGCATTTTGGGATGTTGATTTTGATAAATTAAATCAAAGTGAACATGCTGATTTTATTATCGCCCGTGTTTTTCAATACGGAATTCTCAGTGATCTGCGAATAATCTTAAAAAACTATTCGACTGAAGAAATAAAACATGCTTTTAAAACACAGC
>JAJAYG010000210.1 GCA_026786335.1 Chitinophagales bacterium
ATTGGTAACAGAATCTGTAACCTGCCCGGTAACAGGATAGGCAATGAGCGCAGCAAGTTTTACATTGAGTATAGTAACCACGCCGCTGGTGAGCGCTACGTTGTTAATTTGTTTTGGAGCATACCCCAATTTCGAAAATACAATGTTGTAGTTTCCGGGAATGCCATATCCGGTTTTATAATTTCCCGAAAGATCGGTGAGGTCGGTTTGAATGGTGCTCACGATTTCTGCTTTCACATTATTGAGCGCAGCCCCGGTAGCGCTGTCAGTTACCAACCCTTCGAGCCAGCAAGCGGCAACCCATGTGGGGGTTAGAACTGAAAGTTTTCCGCCGGGTGCGCCGGCATCTATATAATCCGAAGCAATAATGTTTCCCGAGGGTAAATAAGGATAGACTCCCCAGCAACCGGCAAAACCGCCACCCGATTCGAGCGGATCAGTATCATAACTTCCCACTTGAATCATGTTATCGGGGTGACTCACATCGAATATTACAACCCCATCCTTGTAATATGCAGTTGTTGCAAACTGATCGTTGTATAAATGAACATTATGGATAATTACATTGCTTCCGGGATTTGATTGTGCACGGTCTAACTCAGTTACGTTGCTGAAATCAGTTACATCATACGAAGTGAGATATGAATTATCTACTTCATCGGTAGTAAAACAATATTTATTATTTGAGGTGGGCCAAACATTATGCGTAAAATTATTCGGTGTTGACCACGATGCCATTACAATCGGGTTTGCAGGATCTGCAACATTAATTATCTCACAAAGTCCGTCTGAGATTTCACCTGCCCACAAGGTATCGCCTCTAACAAAGCCATCATGAATGTAACGTGTTGAAAATTTACCAATGAAAGGTGGATTCAAGGGATCAGCTGCAAGATCAAAGCAAGCATAACCCTGAGAATAATTTCCACCGAAAATAAACATACGGCCTTTCTCATCGATCCAGATAGCGTGACCGGTAGTTTGAGTAGTTCCTTGTGGTGGGTCGTAAATAAAATTACTCTGTGTGTAACTGGTTGGAAGATTTTGCAGGTCTACAACTAAAACTCCTTTACCGGTTTCATTTACTTCATAAGCATAATGACCGTAGGTTTTAATTTCCTGCCAAAGCCCATGGGCACCAACATGATCAATATCAAAAAGAAGAGAAGGATTATCGGGGTCGGTAACATCAACTATTGACATTCCGATATCGGTACCTACCAATGCGTACTCTCTTCCATTAACAGCATAGCCCCATAAGCTCGCGCAATCATAATTGTAAGAAACCTCACTTCGAAGCTGGAGGTTAAAATTTTGTGCAGTAAGAAACTGAATAGCTGAAAAAAGAATAGTAATGGAAAAGAAAATTTTTTTCATAATAAATTGATTGAAGTTTAATTCGGTAGCGAAAATATAAATATTAAAGTAAAGTTTAATCAACAGATTTCTTCTTGAAGCGAAAAGAAAATTAATGGAGAAAGGAAATCATTTTACCAGCCCAGTCTCCAATTTCCATTCGAATGTTGCAGCATGAAAAGAGATTTATTTTCTCTGTATAAAACATCGGGAACTTTCATAACCGGAACAACCTTGATGTTGCAACCAAGAAATGCTGATAAAGGGAAGGTTACCATAAACTTATCTTGATACTTTAAAAGCTGTTTCCCGAAATACAACATGAGGTTATATCCCTTTAAGGAATTTGCAGTAGGATTAAAACCATATTTTAAATGGTAAGCCACTTTAAAACTATCTGCTTGTGGAAGTGATTGATCAAGAAAAAATGAAGACGTAATTTTTGTTTGTGATGAGTCAAACTGAGAAGAAGGAATTAATGTAAAATTATTCCAAGTAGGCATTCCATAAACCTGAATGTGGTAGGCAGAATCCAGATTTGTAATTCTCTTCATCATGCTTCTTACAAATACTTCATCACTCGATGGAATAAGAATTATATTTTTATCAGTAAAATAAAGTGAGTCCTTTAGTTTCCTGAAAGTTGTTTCGCTGCTGTCAGTAAGTTCAACAAAATTTATTTCGGGTGAACCCTGTTCTGTTTTTTTGTCCCGATAATCTTTAATGAATTTCACCAATTCCAAATCCTGATTATTTTTTCTGTAAACCATGATCATGCGGTGAACTAATTCATGGTCCAATAAGTAATCGTAAATAAATTCGCAATGCGTTTGCATGGTAGCATTGGCAAGTATTAAAAACTGATTGGGATCATTTGGAAAATAAGTTGCCGAGAGGGGAGAGATCAATGGAATGTGTTCACGCAACGCAAATGATGCAGCTTGTTTTAGTGAGACACCATTGATGGGGCCAATTATTAAGTCAGCATCTTTAACTTCTTTTTTCGTAAGAATATTTTGAATGGAAGCAGAATCATTTCCAACATCATAGCTATTTACTATAGCATTAAATCCCATTTTCTTTAAGGAATCAAGAGCAAACAATGCGCCTTCATAAATTTCTATTGACAACTTTGATTCATCAGGAAAATTAAATTCTGAAGTAGAGAGATCAATTATAAAAACTTTTTGTGAATTGAAAGGAAGAAGAAAAACAATTGAAAATGTTTTGTCACTTTCCAAAGAATCTTTAACCAAAGTATTTTGAGCAAATGAAAAATTGGATGCTGTTAAAAGCAGCAGCAGCAGAAATTCTATACGGTAATTAAAAAATTGAGGCATCCTGATCAGTATAAAAATAAAATTTAAACTTAACTCAAAACTCACTACGCACTACTCAAAACTCGCTACTCAAACCTAATCCTACTCCCACTCAATTGTTGCAGGTGGTTTTGAGCTTATGTCGTAAACCACTCTGTTAATTCCTTTCACCTTATTAATAATATCGCTCGAAACTTTTGCAAGAAAATCATAGGGCAGGTGGCACCAGTCGGCCGTCATTCCATCAACCGATTCTACAGCCCGCAGTGCGACTACATTTTCATAAGTTCTTTCATCACCCATTACACCAACTGATTTTGCATCGATCAAAATTACGCCGGCCTGCCATACTTTATCATAGAGGTTATTAGATTTAAGTAATGAAATAAAAATATCATCAGCTTCCTGAAGCAATCGGATTTTCTCTCTGGTAATTCCTCCAAGAATACGAATTGAAAGACCAGGACCCGGGAAAGGATGGCGCTTTAAAATTTCATCGGGCAGGTTCAATTCCTTTCCAACTCTTCTCACTTCATCTTTAAAAAGCAATCGCAGTGGTTCAATAATTTTTAAATGCATATTCTCAGGCAAGCCACCAACATTGTGGTGCGATTTTATTGTTTGCGATGGACCATGAACAGAAATAGATTCAATTACATCGGGATAAAT
>JAJAYG010000211.1 GCA_026786335.1 Chitinophagales bacterium
GAATTTATTGCATCGTAAGATTTCATTATTAATTCCTCTGAAACTAAATTATTGTTAGTTACAGACGTAAAATTTGCAGTTTCATTTTCGCATGCAGTAATTCCAAGTGCATCGGTTTTAATAATGAATCCTGAAAATTTTTCACCCGGCACTGCTCTCTTCCCACTGATGATAAATCCATTATCAGGCATTTGAGTGAGGTAGTTTACCCGATGCTGCTTAAGCAATATCTTGTTGGCAGAAATCACTTCTCCTTCAATTGTTAATTGTAAATTATAGATTCCCGATTCAAACGCTTCAATAGCCGTTTGAATAATACCGCTGCCGGGAATTTCATTAAAATACATTAAGCCAATGGCTACTCCTCCATTACTTTCTTTGTATTCCTTTCCCCAAAGTAAATTTCCATCGGGATCAATTTTTAACAAAACAAGATTTGAAATATTAGCGCTATCGGGCAATGCATCAAAAATAAAATTGCCATCACTGAGTTGACTGATTACATGCCCCGTATAGCTGAGCAAAGATTGCATTTTCCTTGACCATACTACATTTCCTTCCTTATCAATTTTTAAAATTCTGATCTCATGAAAACCCGATGATGTTTCAACTGAGGAATTGAGGAGAACTTCATTTTCATTTGTCGGCAACGCTTCATGCAGATTTAACGAATCAATTTTTTTTGACCATTCGACATTGCCTGAATTATCAAGTTGACTTATTAAAACTGCGTTCACAGAATTTTGAAAAAATTGATATTTATTATTGGCCGTTTCAAAAACATTGATTCCAAATTCGCCCGCATTTAGTGCATCGCCCTTGTATGCTTGCGCCCATTCAAATTGCCAGTCACTTGTGATCTTTAAGAGGCATGCATTTCCATCAGGTAAACCGGGATGAGTGTTTCCGGTAAGAAGATAGCCACCATCAGAGGTTTGTATAAAGGAATGAAAAATAATTTCATTATTAACAGGTTCCGAAATTAAAATGTTGTTAATAATATTTCCACTGCCATCAACTTCGGTAAGGTATGCATGGTTATCAGAGCTTTTAACATAAACGCGAAGTACTACAGCATTGCCATCGGTGTTTATATGTGACTCTTTTATATTGCAAGTATTGTTTCCGCAAAGCGTGTATTTAATAAAAGTGTTTTGAGAAAATGAATGAAATGCTAAAGAGATTAGTAATGCTGTAAAAATGTTTTTCATAAATGATTGAACGTTTAGTGCTGCAAAAGAAAGCTTCTTGATATTATTTACAGTAATAATAAGTTTAATTAGCAAATACTGCTTTTATTTCTTCCACAACTTCCGGATTCAGCAGTGTGGAAAGATCACCCACCTGCTCAGGGTTTCCCTCAGCAATTTTTCTAAGGATTCGCCGCATAATTTTTCCGCTGCGGGTTTTGGGAAGGCCGCTAACCACAAAAACTTTTTCGGGTTTTGCAATGGGGCCAATTATTTCTGAAACGATTTGTATAATTTCTTTTCCCAATTTTTCTTCATCATTAATTTTTTTTGTGCAGATTACGAAAGCAATAATTGCTTCGCCTTTGATGTAATGCGGAATTGCAACTACTGCGCTTTCCACAACATCCTTATGTTCATTGATGGCATTTTCCACTTCAGCAGTTCCAATCCTGTGTCCCGAAACTTTAATTACATCATCAATTCTTCCGGTGATTCTATAAAACCCATTTTCATTACGCCGGCAACCATCCCCTGTAAAATACAATCCGCGGTAATTTGAGAAATATGTTTTTAAGAAGAGATCGTGATCTTTAAAAATTGTTCTCGCTTGTCCGGGCCACGAATGTTTGATGCACAGATTTCCTTCAGCTAAAATATCGTTTAGAATTACTCCATTATTGTCAACGATTACAGGTTCTACTCCAAAAAAAGGTAGTGTTGCAAAAGAAGGTTTGGTTGGTGTAATCCCAGCAAGTGAGGTAATTAATATTCCGCCTGTTTCTGTTTGCCACCAAGTATCTACAATGGGACAATTATTTTTCCCGATCATTTCATTGTACCATTTCCATGCTTCTTCGTTAATCGGTTCACCAACTGAGCCAAGCACTCGAAGTGTATTTAATTTAGCATCGTTTAAATGTTGACTGCCTTGTGCTTCAAAACTTCTGATGGCGGTTGGAGCTGTGTAAAAAATATTTACTCCATATTTATCTATGATGTTCCACCAACGGCTCCAATCGGGGTAACTTGGAATTCCTTCAAACATTAAAGTAGTTGCGCCATTCAGCAGCGGGCCATACACTACATAACTATGCCCTGTGATCCAGCCAATATCTGCCGTGCACCAAAACACATCATGCTCACGATATTGAAAAACATTTAAGAAAGTAAAGCCTGCATACACCATGTAACCCGCAGTGGTATGCTCTACACCTTTTGGTTTTCCGGTTGAGCCCGATGTATAAAGAATGAGAAGCGGGTCTTCGGAATCCATTGATTCAGCAGTAAACTCATCACTGGCATTAAGCATCAATTGATCCCAGAATAAATCTCTTCCTGCTACAACATCAATATCAATCATTGCTCTTCGAAAAACAATTACATTTTTTATCGAGTCACAATTTTTTAATGCTTCATCTGAAATATTTTTTAAGTAAACAGGTTTTTCTCCTCTGTAAAATCCATCAGCGGTAATCAGCAATTTGCAACACGCATCATTAATTCTGCCTGATAATGAATGAGCAGAAAATCCACCGAATACAATTGAATGTATAGCTCCAATGCGCGCGCATGCGAGCATTACAATTGCAAGTTCAGGAATCATGGGCATGTAAATGCAAACAGTATCCCCTTTTTTTATTCCAAGTTGCTTAAGCACATTTGAGAATTTGCAAACTTCTCTGTGCAATTGACGATAGGTGAGTGTGCGGTTTTCTTCATCAGGATTATTGGGTTCCCAAATAATTGCAACTTTATCTGCATTGGATTTCAAGTGAACATCCAGGCAGTTTTCTGAGAGATTTAATTTAGCTCCTTCAAACCATTTGAAATTTACTGCATCAAAATTTCCCGAATGCACCTGCTTCCATTTTTCTTTCCAATGAAACCCCTCAGCTACTTCGCCCCAAAATGAATCGGGTTCAGCAATACTTTTTTTGTAGTTGTATTTATATTCATCATAGGAGGTGATTCTCTTGATCATGGAAGTGAAACGTGAAAAGGGTATGGTGAAAACTATCGTTCAATAAAACTTGTACTGTGCACTTTTATAAACTCAGTACAAGTTTAATCGAAGTGCACAAGATGACAAAAATGGTGAAATGAAAAATGATTTTGTTATTGTAATCTTTTTCAAAATTCAATTATAAAAAACGAAAATAGATATTGATTAGCAAGTTGATTCTGAATTTATCAACTTTGGGCCGCAATAAAATAATCTTCAATGAAAAAAATACTGACTGTACTTGCTTTAACAAAAATATTAACTGCCTTGCTCATCACTGTTTCATTTGCACAAGATGCATTGCCTGCAACTGATATTTATGCGCTGGATATTTCTAAAGATTCAAAGGGTAAACTTCATTTCGAAAATCCGTACCTGATTACAAAGAATGAAGGATATGATAATCAGCCTTGGTATTATGCAGATGGAAGTGCGATTCTCTACTGCGCTGTGAATGATACTTTTGGGGCAGATATTCTTAAGTATAATTTTTTTCAGAACAAAACCAATGTGTTGATCAACACGCCTTTTACTGCTGAGTATTCACCAATGGTTATGGCAGATAAAGTTGGAATCTCATGTATTCGCGTATTGGAAGATGACAGCACACAAGTGATGGCGCGCTGCGATGATAAAACCGATAGTTGCAAAAATCTATTTCCAAAACTTACCAAGGTTGCATATTATGCCTGGATTGATGGTGCACGCGCGGCGATGTTGATTTTGGGGAATGAAGATTCCATCTCACTGCAGATTGGAAATATTTCAAACGGAGAAATAAAAAGAGTAGCAGAAGAAACAGGAAGATGTATTCAAAAAGTGCCGGGAAAAAATGCGCTCGTTGCTTTTGTAGATAAATCAAATGAAAGCCAATGGCAAATTAAAACTTACGATAGCAAATCGGGGAAAATTTCTACAGTAGTTGAATGTGTTGAAGAGTCGGAAGATTTTTGTTACATGCCCGATGGTAGTATTCTCATGGGTAGCGGACCTATGTTGTGGCGTTATGTTCCTCCTGTTGCTGTTGCAACCGCCGGAGGAAAGCAAGCTCCAGCGCCTGCAAAGGATGATAAGAAGGATGAAAAAAAAGACAAGAAGAAAGCAGAGAAAAATAAAAACTGGGATATGGTTGCCGACTTTAGAGGAACTGCTGTTGCACAGTTTTACCGAATGGCAGTAAGCCCAAAAGGGGATAAGATGGTAATGGTAACTTATCCCGATGACCGACCTTAACAGTCGGAATTTCTTAACAAGTTGTTAACTGCAAGTTTTCTTTATGTAAATTAATTTTGCATGGAATAATTAATTACATCTATGAAAAAATATTTTTTATTTCAGTTAATCTTCTCATTCACTTTTCTTCTTTGTTCATTTCAAAAAATTAATGCTCAAGTAAATACGGCTAACATCAAAGGCATTGTTATGTCTGCAACCGGTGAGAAATTAGATGCTGCAAGTATTTTTCTTTTCAATACAAAATACAATGCTTTAAGCAATGAAAACGGAAGCTACCAATTAAAAAATGTGGCTGATGGAAATTACAAACTCATCTGTACTTACCTCGGGTATAAAAAATTTGAAAAAGAAATTACAGTGAGTGGCAGCGATGGTTTGCAAATAAATATTTCTCTCGACCCCGATGCGCAGGTATTAAATGAAACTGTGATCATTGGATTAAAAGAAGTGAATACCGTGCAGCGAATGCCCGCAACGGAAGGGACCATGATTTACATTGCCAAGCGAAATGATGTAATTCAAATGGACAGGCAAAACAGCAATACTTCACAAGTGGTTGCGCGGCAAATTTTTGCAAAAGTTCCGGGAATTACTATCTGGGATTTTGATGGATCGGGTACGCAGGTGAATGTTGCAACACGGCGATTAAATCCGCACCGCAGTATTGAGATGAATGTGCGCCAAAATGGAAATGTGGTGAACTCCGATTTGTTTGGTTACCCCGAAGCACATTATGCACCTGCCATGGAAGGCGTAAAAAAAATTGAATTCATTCGCGGCAGTGCTTCATTACAATATGGTCCGCAGTTCGGCGGCTTACTTAATTACATCATGCGTGAAGGCGATGCCAATAAAAAATTTGCTTTTCAAACGCAGGAAACTGTAGGTTCAAATGCATTGCTCTCAACTTTTAATTCTATAGGAGGAACTGCAGGTAAATGGAATTACTATTCTTATTTCAACTATCGCAGTTCACAGGGTTATCGCAATTACAGTGCTTACTACAATTACTCTTACTATGCTTCTGTAGGTTACAAATTTTCAGACAAACTCAATGCGCGTTTTGAGTTTTCAAGAATGTATTATGTAGATCAATTGGCAGGTGGTTTAACTGATTCAATGTTCAATCAAAATCCTTATCAAAGCACGCGTGCGCGAAATTATTTCCAACCCAATTTTAATATCCCGGCGGTTACAGTAAACTTAAAGCTCAATGAAAAAACTTCACTTTCACTGATCGCCAATTACATCATTGGGGAACGTAACAGCGTTATGTTTATTACAGTGCCAACTGAAGCTGATACTATTAATGCTTCAACATTACAATATGCACCGCGCCAGGTAGATCGTGATTACTACAACAGTTTTGCAACTGAAGCGCGCATCTTGCAAAAATATTCTTTGATGAAACATACAAGTGTTTTGTCGGCAGGTATTCGTTTTTCGGGTACCCAAACGCATAGGCAACAAAGAGGCACAGGAACTACCGGAACTGATTTTGATTTATCTATCACTTCGCCTTACC
>JAJAYG010000212.1 GCA_026786335.1 Chitinophagales bacterium
AATCAATTCCATTTGAAAGAACATTTTCATTTCCAATTTCGGGAGTATAGCCGGTGAATTTTGTTGAAGTGAAAACATTGGTTCCGCGTAAATAAATTTTTGTTTCCTTCATTTTTAATTTGTTGGAAATTTTTGAAGGAAGGGAATACGCAAGCGTTATGTTTCTTAATCTAAAGAATGATCCGCTCTGAAGATAATGTTCTGATGGAAGAAAATTTACACCCCCCGATGTTGCACGCGGCTCGTAATTGCTGGTGCCATCACCATTCCAGTAGCCTGTTACGTGGCTCTCGAAATTATAAAGATCGGGTCGCACTGTTTCTTTTCCATTGTAAATCATATTTCCGCTTTGCCCTTGAAAATCCATTGAGAGATCAAAACCTTTGTATGAACCTTCGAGACTAAAACCATAAATAAAAGTTGGAATGGGTGATCCTAAATAAACGCGGTCGAGACTGTTAAGAACACCATCACCATTTTGATCCACATATTTTAAATCACCTGGTTGCGCAAGAGATTCGTGAGGATAAGAATCTAATTCATTTTGATTTTGAAAAACACCATCTACTTCATATCCATAAAAAGAACCAATGGGATTTCCAGCGCTGCTGAGCGTAACTGTTTGTCCGTTGCCTAATTCGCCGCCAACCAAAGTTGAATCAACTCCGCTGTTTCCACCCACGCTTAAAACTTCATTGTGCAATGTTGAACCAAGCACGCCAACTTTATAATGAAAATCGCCGATAGTATTATTCCATGCAACATTGAATTCAAAACCTGTATTTAAAACTGAACCTGCATTGTATCTAACTTTTTCACCTTCACCGTTTCCAAAAAATCCGGGGGTTGAAAGTTCAACAAGTATATCATCTGTTTGGCGACGGTAGTAATCAAATTCACCGGTAAGGCGATTTTTGAGAACACCAATTTCTAAACCTACATCCGCTTGTTTAGTTGTTTCCCATTTAAGATCGGGGTTTCCTGTTTTACCATAAGTTGAACCGGGAGTTAAAACTTCATTGTTACCAAAAACAGCATTCATACCATTGAGAACTAAGGCATATTGATCGAGGTAACTTATTTTTTCATTTCCAATAACTCCATAACTCGCTCTAAGTTTTAGATTTGAAATGAAGGAATTGTTTTTTAGAAATTCTTCATTCGAGATATTCCAGCCGGCTGCAATGGAAGGAAAATTTCCCCAGCGATTATCGCCTAAAAATTTAGAAGAACCATCGCGCCTGAAAGTTGCAGTGAGCAGGTATCTGCTATCATAAGTGTAGTTTGCTCTTGCAAGAAATGAAACCAATGCAAAATTATTATTGGCATTAACTCCGTTCGAAATAGAAGTTGGAACAAGATTATCGGGATTGAGGTACCAGAGATTTTTTGTGTCGCCAATAATATTTTGACCCGAAGCACTTAAGTATTCCGATGTTGCTTCCTGCATGGTGTAACCGCCTAACACATCAAAAGAATTTTTCTTTATTGTTTTTTTATAGTCTAAAGTATTTTCCCAAAGCCAGTTTAAGTTGTGCGAGTTTCCAACATTGAGATCATTGATTTCATTTTGTTGCTGAGGCGAAACGTAAAATGCAGGAGTAAAACTTCTTGCTTCATTGTAACCCATATCAACTCCAAAGCTTGAGCGAAAAACAAAACCGTTGAGGAAACTCACTTCACCATAAATATTTCCAACTGTTCTTAATCCTCTCGAATAATTATTTGAATTCTCTATATCGGCAAACGGATTTCCCACTCCCGGAACTTCGGCGTAGGAACCATCTGCATTGTAAGGTTCAATTATAGGCTGCGCGCGATATGCAGCGTAAGTTACATTAGGTCCGTTCTGTTGAGTATAGGGAGCAAACGTAATGTTGTTACCGAGTTTGAAATTTTTATAGAGGTGGTAAGTGTTGTTTAACTTGAGTGTGAACCGCTCGTAGCTTGATTTATCAATAATTCCTTTCTGATTAAAGTAGCCAAGCCCTACATAGTACTGCGATTTTTCTGATGCACCTGAAATAGCGAGATCGTAATTTTGAAGAGATGCATTATGGAAAAGAAGACTTTGCCAATCGGTATTAGGCACAGCATCCAAGTTATTGTAGCTGCCGGGAGTAATATGATTTACATAATCGGCAAACTCACGGCCTGTTAGAAGGTCAATTTTTTTCCCAAGAATTTGTGTGCTGTATTCAGCTCCAAAAGTTATGGTTGGTTCCTGATTGATTCCTGCTTTGCCTTGCTTTGTTGTAACTAAGATTACCCCATTTGCTCCTCTTGAACCGTAGATAGCAGTTGAAGATGCATCTTTCAAAATCTCCATCGATTCAATATCCGATGAATTAAGGAAAGAAATATCGTCGAGGATAACACCATCAACAACATAAATGGGAGAGGAGTTATTAAAAGTTCCAACGCCTCTTACTCTTACAACGGGTGATGAACCAGGCTCGCCCGATGCACTGGTTACCTGCACACCTGCAACCTTACCCTGTAATGCCTGCACCGGATTTGAGTTTGGGATTTTTACGAGATCATCTCCGCGTACTGATGATACAGATCCTGTAAGATCACTCTTCTTTTGTGTTCCATAACCAACTACTACTACATCATTGAGCAATGTTACATCTTGTAACATCACAACATTTACAACATTGCTTTCACCTAAAATAATAGTTTGTGGAACGTAACCCAGGTAAGAGAACACAAGAATGTTTTCTGTTGGTGTAAGTTCAATACTATAATTTCCATCAACATCAGTTGATGCTCCTTTGGTTGTATTTTGAACCAATACGCTTGCACCAATTAATGGTTGGCTGTCATCTTTCGCAGTAACAGTACCGGTGATTATTCTGTTTTGTGCAAAGAGGTTTAAAGAAATTAAACAGCAGCAAATAACAAGTAAAGTTTTTAGCATGGTGTATTTTCTGTTTTACTTCTGTGAATTTAATTTCAACTAATTCAAACCAAAAACGAATCCCTTATTTTTCAGAAGCTGATACTTTTTTTTATCAAACTTATAAAGTGTTGCTGCTCGATGCGAAACCCCTTTCTGTTTCCTCTGAATCAAAAACAAGATTACCCGGTATTGATTTCCATCCTTTAAAGGGTGGCTCATTTCATTCTACTAACAAAACCTTCAACTCTCCTTCATCAAAACCAAAGATCGCACAGTCAACAGAAAAGTATGAGTGGAGTTTCTGCAGTTTGATTTTTGCCATCGTTATTAAATGAATTGCTGACTTTAGTTTTACAAATGTAAAATGTCTTTTTTTGATTAGTGTTCATCTTACACTATCTAAATTCACTTCATCTAAGAAAAATCAAATATGCACCATAAAAAAATTTCTATTGGAATATTGATGATGCAATTTTGTTTCAATCGGTTGCATGCACATTCAAATGCTGCTCAAAATTATTGCAACCCCATCAACATTAACTATGAATGTAATCGGGAATAGTTGAATACGTTTTATAGTATTTTACATAAGACGATATGATTTATGGAGGAAGTCAATAAAAATTTCGTTTAAATAAATTGTGAAGTATTAGAGTGTAAGAAGTCAAAATGAAATTGTTATGTAGGTCGGTTACTTTCCTTCATCCAACCATCCGCCTTTAAAGCCAGCTTTCTTCAACCCTGCAACTATGTATGGATTCTTCTTCATTAAATTCCAAACAAAAGCATTGCGATAATTTTCAAGTTGAATTACAATTGGCCCTTGATCGATGCCGAGATAATCAACATCGAACCAACCTGTTGTTCCATCTTTGTTTATAATACTCAGATTAAATGCATCCTTAAAACCAAATTGAGAATAAATTTTTTCGCCATACTTATTACGCATTGCCTGGAGTGCAGGAATACAAATTTCGGGTGCAAAAGGTACAGAGCCGCCGGCAGCAGTGGGTGCAATTGTGCCATCATCAACAACATTATACTTAGCTGCGCCGCGCGCAGCATATCCCATAAATGAAAGATTGGGATTGGCTTTAAAATCATTACCCGGCCCATCGCATGCTGTAAGTCCCCAAACATTATTATTGTAACCCACAAAACCTGCAGGATTCGAAATGCAATAAGATCGATTGGCATAAGTTGCCCGCCGTGAATTTTCGAAATAGTCAATTCCTTTTTCTGTCATGTATGCATCCTTGATTCCTTTAAAGTCAATGTACATGTGTGAATACTGATATGCGAAGAGCGGTGCAAAATTGATGTACTCAACTCCTTGATAACTTGCCCAGTCATAAGTTTTTGTCCATTCATTCCAACTCTCAGCAGCGATGGTATGTGTGGGTGAACCCAAGGCAAGCACCAATAAAATCATTGCTTCATTATAACCTTGCCACTGAGAATCAATAAATCCGCTTTCAGGATGCCAGCCCATACTCATTGTTTTATTTCCGTTCATTGCCCAATCCCATTCAACATTTCTATAGAGTGAATCTGCGAGCAAACGAATTTCTTTTTCAGTTTCACTGTCTCCATCAAAATAAGTTTGACAACTTAAAATACCTGCCATTAGTAATCCCGTATCAATGGTAGAAAGTTCAACATCATTAAATCGCAAACCGGTTTTTTGATCAAGAAAATGATAGAAGAATCCGTGATAACCTATAACCCCCGATTCTGCATTTCCTTTAGGGGAATTGGAAAGAAATAATAATGTATTCACAACGCGTTGCGCAGCTTCTTCACGGGTAACATAACCTCTTTCAACGCCAATCAGGTAACTGGTAAGTCCGAAACCTGTAGCTGCAATGCTGCTGAAAGCTGGCGTGGGATAGCGATCGGGAATTTGATAATTGGTTGCATTGGCCAAATCCCAGAAGTAGTTAAATGTTTTTAGTGAGAGGGAATCTAAAAATGCTGAATCAATTTTAACTGTTGTGTCCTTCGCAACAACTTGGTAAGATGATTCTTGAATCATTTTACTTTGATTATTACAAGAAATTAAAATGGAAAACAGCAATGCAAAAAAGATTGCAAATGATTTTGTGATTGAATGTTGATGTGTTTTCATAACGTAGTTGAAAAATTAGAGAACAAGTGCAATATTGATTTGCAGTTCGCAATAGTAAAAAAATGTAAAGGATAATTTCGGGAAATTCAGAAAGTGAGGGTACTAAAAATTTATTTCACTGAAAGCAAGAAGATATTGTTCAATGTAAGCATCAACTTTTTTTCGTCTGTATTGCATTATGAATCTTGGATGGTCGAGCGCAATAATTTTTTTGAAGTATTTGGTTTCTTCATTTAACGTTTCAACAAACTTTCTGTTTTTATCGGCACCAATTACAATCAATGCTTTGTTGCTGGCTCCAATTTCTATTTGCTGTTTAAAAGTTCTTTTAATGAATGGAAGAACTGCATTCTGTAATTTTTTATCGTCGTAGTAATTATAGTTCCTTACTCCCTCTCCTTTGGGGAGGGCTGGGGTGGGGCTTTTCATAAAACCTAAAGGGCAAACTGCGCTGATGAAAAAATCTGTATAGAATTTTTTAACTCCTCCATACGCTTCAATCATTTTGTAAATGAATTCGCTGGATAGTTCGCGCTTGTTTCCGAAATTATTTTTGATGCCGCAATATTCTCTGAGTGCAACCGGATCGGTAAATGAAATGCCGGTAAGTCCGCTGCCGAATCGACCGGGATTAATACCGAGAATAAAAATTCTTTTTTTCTCATCGCTGAAATACTTTGAGCAGAAATCTGCAACACATTTTTTTACCTCTTGATTTTTATAGGGATTTAAAACTTGTGTTTCAAGTGAATCAGGAAGTTGTAGATCGAGAGAGTTGTAGAATGAAACTGTTCTTTGAGCGAAGGTCATTTGAAAATTGGTTGCCACGAATTACACGTTTTGTCACTAATTATTTTTCGTGTTAAGCGTGCAATTCGTGGCGAAAAAAATCAGAAGCAATATTTATTCTCTCCAATCAACTTATCTGCAATTCTTCTTCTTGCATTTTTACAATTGAAAGGTTGCTGTTTGGTAAATCTTTTAAGTCCCATCAGCATCATTTTCATTTCGTCACCATCGGCAAAAGATTCAATGGCATTTCTGCCAGCTATTTCAACAATGTTCATTGCATCATGCAGGTAAACCCGCAACATGTCTTCGTGCACACTCACATCGTTACCTGCTTCTTTAAGTTTCATTACCCTGAGCAACATAGATTCGGCAAGGTAAATTTCCGCAAGAATATCAGCCGCATTCATAATGATCTCTTGTTCTTGTTCGAGTTGCATCATCAATTTTTGAACTGCTGCACCTGCAACCAGTAACATTGCCTTTTTCATATTGGCAACTTGTTTTTTCTCATAGGCATAATCACCATTTTCTTCAGTTCCAAAATCGGGGATTGCCATTAACTCCTTTTGAATTTTCATTGCAGGAGTCATTAAATCAAGTTTCCCTTTCAATGCACGCTTTAATAACATATCAATGGAGAGCAGGCGATTGATTTCATTGGTGCCTTCAAAAATTCTGTTGATGCGTGCATCGCGATAAGCACGTGCCGGAATTGCTTCTTCGCTGTATCCAATGCCGCCGTGAATCTGCACACATTCATCAACCACATAGTCAATCATTTCAGATGCTGTTACTTTTAGCAATGCACATTCAATCGCATATTCTTCTGCAGCGCCCAAAATTGCTTCATTATATTTTTTTCCTTTTTCTAATAACTCAACTTTCATATTCTCAATATCATTTGCAGCGCGGTAGAGAGCAGTTTCATTGGCCCAAACCATTATTGCCTGCTGTGCAAGTTTGTATTTGATGGCGCCAAAGTTTGCAATCGGTTGTTTGAATTGCTCCCGCTGAATAGCATATTGAACAGAGATGGTAGTTAGTTTTTTGCCACCGGCAACAGCAGCAGCAGCAAGTCGATGTCTTCCGATATTTAAAATGTTGAATGCAATCAAATGCCCTTTTCCAATTTCTCCTAAAAGATTTTCAGCAGGAACTTTTACATCCTGAAAAAATATTTGGCGGGTTGATGAACCTTTGATTCCCATCTTTTTTTCTTCTTCGCCTCTGGTAACTCCGGCAGTGTCTGCTTCAACAATAAATGCGGTAAATTTTTCACCATCAATTTTTGCGAACACGATAAATACATCTGCAAATCCGCCATTGGTGATCCACATTTTTTGTCCGTTGATGAGGTAGAATTTTTTATCGTCGCTCAGCTTTGCATTTGTTTTTGCGCCCAGTGCATCGGAACCACTGCCGGGTTCGGTTAAGCAGTAAGCTGCTTTTAATTCGCCGGTGGCAAGCTTGGGTAAATATTTTTTCTTCTGTTCTTCAGTTCCAAAATAAAGAATAGGAAGAGTGCCGATTCCGGTATGTGCCGAAAGTGAAACAGCGAGTGAGCCGGCAATGCCAAATCCTTCAGTAAGGAAAGTGGTGGTGAGGTAATCTTTTCCAAATCCTCCATACTCCTCGGGTATTGATGCGCCTAATAAGCCGAGCTGCCCCGCTTTTTCTATCAGTGATTGTGCAAGGCCGGGTTCAAGTTTTTCAATTCTGTCGTTTACAGGATTGATTTCAGTAATTACAAAGTTGTGGCACATATCGAAGATCATTTGC